>JAHHIL010000041.1 GCA_019358975.1 Trichocoleus desertorum ATA4-8-CV12 | reverse complement strand
CCGTTGGGACTAACGGTTTCTGGCTGTGGAGGATACTCGGTTACGAGTCCTGTGAAGCAGCAATTCTCAATCGTGAGGTTGGGAAGCCCTTTCTACACCGCTTGCGGTTAGGAGGGGAGGATGTCACGTAGATAGAGAAGTGTAGAGAATGTTGTAAATTTCTTTGAGACTGCTACTCACTCCTGATGCGACTGCATGGGATATCAGACAGTGAGACAAAATTGACCCAGACGGAATTACCAAGAAGCTTGCATGTTAGTCAATCGGATTGTCATCGGTTCAGCCGCTTTCGGCCTTAGCTTTGGCTTGAGCTTTCTGGCTGAGCGCAACTTGCAGCGATCGCTCCTCACAGGATTAATCGCGCCAGGTGCCTACGCAGGAGCAGTAGCCATCGACGATCGCCAGAAACGGCAAGCCCAACTCAAAGGGCAGGCGATCGCGGGACAGTTGCAAGCTTACGAGCAACGGCAAGCAGAAATCCAGCAAGCTCTCTTAACCGCAACCGCAGACAAGCAGCAAGCCGAAACCAGTTTGAGCTTCTTGCAAGCAGACCTTGATCAGCTTCAAACTCGCATCGCCGAGCAGCAACAGCAAGATCGAGAATTAGGTCAAGCGATCGCTACTTTAGAAGGTCGTAAGCAGCAACTAGAACTTGGCTTCCAACAGTTGCAAGATCGGGTCCAGAGTTTAGCAGCGCAAGAAGCAGAAATGCAACAAGCGATCGCCACCACAACTGATGCGCGGCAAAGTTTAGCGGTGGAGGCGGGTCAGCACCAGCAAGAACTGAGTCAACTCAAAACTCAAATTGCTGAGTTTACCGCGCAAAAACTTCGGCTCCACAGTGATGTAGCTGCCCTGCAAACGAGCAAGCAGCTATTAGCCGCAGAAACCCAGGACTTACAAGCGCAAATCGAAAGGCTGGAGCGATCGCGGCAAACCCTACATGAGTCTCTAGCAGAACTAGCAGCGATCGACTTAGAGCCACTTAGAGCCGACATTCAAGAACTGGTGTCAGTCATCAACGTGCCGCAGTTGAAAGCAGAGATTCAATCCCTAGTCGCTGCGATCGATGTGCAAGCGGTGAAATCGGACATTGAATCATTGATTTCTACGATTGATATACAGTCGTTGCAGGCGGAACTCCAAACTCTCATTGCCGCGATCGACCTGGAACCGTTAAGGTCAGAAATTCAAACAATTGATCTGCAACCCCTGAAGTCAGAAATTGCAGGATTAGTGGATGCGATCGATGTAGAGCCAATCAGAGCTGAGATTCAAGCTCTCGTCGCTGCGATCAACCTACCTTTGTTGAAATCGCAGATTCAAGAATTGCTGGCTGCGATCGATGTCCAAGCCCTGAAATCAGAAATTGAAGCCTTAATTTCTACGATTGATACCCAGCCGTTGCAATCAGAAATCCAAACTATAATTGCCGCGATTGACCTGGAGCCATTGCAATCGGAAATCCAAACCCTCGATCTGCAACCGCTGAAGACGGAAATTGCTGGGTTAGTGGATGCGATCGATCTACAACCCCTGAAAACGGAGATTCAAGCCTTACTCACAACGATTACAACCCAAAGGCGGGAGCTAGAAACCTCTCTAGAAACGCTGCTAACCCAGATTGCGAGTCGGGCACCGCAACCAGGGGAACTGGTAACGGTCGAATCTACAATTCCGGCGATCGCGCTACCGCTGGAACTCCCAGCTCCTACGACTGAGTCATCTGAGGCTGAGGATGAGGAACCACTCCTAGCTCCCCAATGGCACGAACTGATTAATCAACTTTCAGACTATGAGTATTGGGCATTAGAAGCGATTCTGCGACAAGACCCAGAAGAACTGCGACAGATTGCTGATGCCGTACCCACCATGCCGCAAACACTGGTGGATGCGATTAATGAAAAGGCAGATGCCATCATTGACGATCTAATTTTTGAGCCTGGAACCTCCTCACTGATTCCTCAAATTTATGAGGACTATGAGGAGTATTTGCAGCGGGCGATCGCGGTTGTGGGGCGAGAAAACTTCCCAGTTACCACCATTGATGTTGAGGTGACAAATGTACCAGTAGCGATCGCGGCATTACCTCCTAAACTTGGCACTTGGAAATGTCGAGTAATCTTTGAGACTGGAGCCAATGCTTTAGCGATCAGCCCCAATAGCCAAACCTTAGTCAGTGGGGGCAGTGACAACAAAATACAAGTTTGGGCCTTGAAAGGAGAGTGGGTACAAACCCTTTCCCAGCCCAAAAATTCTGGCTCAATTTATGCTCTAGCGATGCATCCCGGCGGCAAGCTGTTGTTTAGCAGTGGTAGCAGCAACACAATTAAAGTCTGGAACCTGAAGACAGGCGAATTACTCCGCACCCTCACCGGACATACCACCGCTGTAAATGCGATCGCCGTTAACCCGGATGGGCAATGGCTCGCCAGTGGCAGTGCCGATCGCAGCATTAAAGTGTGGGACATCAGAAGCGGCAGATTATTGCAAACCCTCAGTGGTTACGGCTTCATCACCTCAGTTGTTTTCAGCCCTCACTCTGATAAAGACATCCTGGCTAGTGGCGACCAAAACGGCACGATCCACCTCTGGAATTTAGATACCAGAACTGCCTTCAACTCGCTTCCTGCTCACGCCAGCAAAGTTTGCTCAATGGCATTTAGCCCCGACGGTAAAACGATAGTCAGTGGAGGCGCAGACGGGACCATCAAGCTTTGGGATTTAGGCCCAGGTGTTAGCTCCAGTCTGGCGTTGCATAAAGGCCAAGTATCAGCCGTTGCCATTAACCCCAATGGTCAGTTTTTAATCAGCGGTGGTGAAGATTGCACGTTGAAAGTTTGGGATTTAGAGTCGAGAGAATTGCTGGCGACATTGAGCGAACATACAGGTAAGATTTGTGCGATCGCCTTTGCACCAGATAGCAATACATTTGTTAGCAGTAGCGCCGATCAAACCATTAGAGTTTGGCGATACAGTTAACAGACAGAAAAGTTAGTTCATCAGCCTGACCAAACGTAGTGCAGACACATGGCAAAGCAGAAACTTTCCAAGCGGGTATCCACAGCCTTGATCAATGCTTTGGGTGCAGGAGTGGTTCCCAGAATTGGTCTAGAGCAAATTGCTGTGGGTCGCGAAGTGGAAGCCAAGGCCCTGGTGCAAGACCTGGAAAATACTGCTGAAGGTGGCGCAGCCTTTCGGTTTGTCGTGGGTCGCTACGGCTCTGGTAAAAGCTTTATCCTGCAACTGATCCGCAACCAGGCGATGGAGCAAGGCTTTGTGGTCGCTGATGCTGATTTGTCTCCCGAACGCCGTTTGGCAGGAGCCAGTGGGCAAAGTATCGCCACCTATCGCGAGTTGATGCAAAACATCGCCACGAAAACCAATCCAGACGGCGGCGCGATCGCCCTCATCCTAGAGCGTTGGATTAGCGGTGTCTTAACTCAAGTGGCGCAAGAAAGCGGAAAACGCCCCAAAGATGAAGGCTTTGATGACTTGGTAGAAGTCAAAATCCGCGAAGTGGTGCAAACCTTAGAAGGGTTGGTTCACGGTTTCGATTTTGCCAGCGTGATCATCGCTTACTGGCGTGGCTACCGCACCGACGACGACACCCTAAAAGATTCTGCCCTGCGTTGGCTGCGAGGGGAATTCTCGACCAAATCCGACGCTAAAGCCGCCTTGGGCGTAAAGGTGATTATTGATGATGAAACTTGGTATGACTACATCAAACTGTTTGCCAAGTTTGTCTCTGGGATTGGCTACAAAGGCTTGCTGGTGCTGCTAGATGAAGCGGTGCATCTCTATAAAATCACCCACGCGGGGTCTCGCCAGAACAACTACGACAAGTTGTTGGCAATGTTCAACGACACCGTGCAAGGTCGAGTCGGGCATCTAAATATCATCATCGGTGGCACCCCACAGTTTCTCGAAGATTCCCGCCGAGGACTCTACAGCGACCCCGCCTGGCAACGCCGTACTGCTCAAAGTCGCTTTGCTCAGCCAGGTCTGCAAGATACCTCTGGCCCCGTAATTCGCCTAGAACCCTTAACCCAAGCCGAAATCCTCCAACTGCTACAACGCTTGGCAGAAGTTCATGCCGCTCACTACGCTTACCAAGCTTCCCTGAACAACCGCGATCTACAAGCCTTTCTCAAAGAAATCACTAATCGCTTAGGCTCTGAAGCCCTACTCACTCCTGGCGAGATTGTCCGCGACTTTATCAGCGCCCTCAACCTCCTCCACCAAAACCCCAAACTCTCCCTCACTCAATTGCTCGGCGGCACTAATTTCCAACCTTCCCGCTCAGGCAAAGACACCAAAGTAGACGAAACCGGAGAATTCGCTGAGTTTACCTTATAGGTAAGGTAGGCACTTAACATGCTTTCAACACATCTAAATGTTATGGAAATTCGCTTAGGCGAAGGTATTGGAAAGCTTTTGTTTGGCATAACTGAAAATGAAATTAGTCATATCCTTGGTTTGCCTGACAAAAGTTACCCAGATGACTACGGCGATCGCTTTATTCAATACTTCGACGCTCGACTGATCCTGAAGCTTGAGTCCGAGTGGAATTATAGGCTTGGTTGGATAGAGGTGAATAACCCTCAAGCCACTTTATTTGGGCAGCAGCTTCTGGGTAGCCGTAAAAGAGAGGTCGTTGATTTTGTATCACAACGTGTAAACACAGAGCTTGAGATTGAAGATTTCGGTAGTTTTGAATCTTACACCTTTACAGAGGTCTGGCTAGAACTACAATTTGAGCTTGATAGGCTTAGATGTATTAATTTTGGCGTTCTTTTTGATGAAAATGATGAACCGCTGTATCCAGATATAAAAACCAGTTGCTAGCTACACTACTAACTGGAGCTAAGGAGCAATTTTTGATGACACTGGTTACGCCAAAGCGCTTCACGATCGCGGAGTATCATCGTCTAATTGAACTCGGCTTCTTAACAGAAGATGACCGAGTGGAGTTAATTCGAGGAGAACTCATTCAAATGGCCGCGAAGGGTACGGCTCATTCAGTTTGCAATACAAAACTCTTTCGCGAATTAGATCGATTAGTGGGCGATCGCGCAGTCGTTCGTAGTCAAGAGCCGATTATTTTACCAAGCAATAGTGAACCGGAACCCGATATTGTCATTGCGCGAGGTCAAGCGGATGATTATCTGGCAGCCCATCCTCAACCTACTGATATTTTGCTAGTGATTGAAGTTTCTGATTCAACGCTAGGTTATGACCAAATGGTCAAGCGATCGCTCTACGCCGAAGCCCAAATTAATCATTACTGGATCATGAATCTGGTTGCGAATCAACTAGAACGCTACAGCCAACCCTATCAAGACACTCAAGGCAATTTCGGCTATCGATCGCAACAGATTGTACTCCGCAATGAATCAGTCACTCTTCCTGATTTTGCTGAGCGATCGCTTAATTTGGACAGGATCTTCCCTAACATAAAGCTCTAAATTTTTATTTCAAATCAATCAAAATTAGAGTCAATTAATTTCACCAAAGCCTGAACTTCTTGAGTACTTTGGAGGCACCCTTTTCTATATTTTTTTTGAGCCGATCAGCTTCTTTCACTGTCTTCGTTCCTATTCGGAGAGCTTCTCTGGCGGCTTGTTCTTGAATCTGTGAAACCTCTCTTTTAATTTTTCTTTGTGTTGTCTCAGCTTCTTTCACAGCCAGCTCAATCCCGTACTCAGCAGCTTTTCCACCCGTCCAAATGATCTTCTCGCCTTGTTCGCACCTTGACTTTCCTGTTTTGCACCAGGTAGCAAAGTGCTCACAGTTATTAAAAGCAAGATTATATTTCCGTTCTCCCAATCTTCGTTCTGCTCTCTTCACAACCCTACTCTGTGAAAACGATCTGTGATAGCTCTTGATATAAATTCTTTGTGTCTCAGCAAATTTGGATAATGGAGTTTTGCGAATTTCTATACCGTTGACATAGTGAATAACTTCATCATTGCCACAGTAAATTCCATGATGAAAGACATGATCATAATCAGCAGAGATGTGATCGCCCATTTTCAAGCCAGTTCTACAGTAAATAGCGAAATCTTTACTATTGAGAAATTTGTACTTAAGTTTTTCCTCTTCAAGCCTTGATTTTGCTTTCTCAATCGTCTTTTCTCGATCAATACACCTACATGAGTATTTTCTAGTCTTAGGTTCTTTACCTTGAGTAAAATCTGCAAGACTATCTTGGAAGACTTGACCACTTCTTGAATTCCGATCTGTCCAGTAGATTACTAAGCTTTCATCAATATAGATTCCATGTTGTTTCAAGGAACCCAAGCCAACATAAATATGGTCACCCTTCTTCACAGAGTTGATCTCCCGAATTTATTTCCTATAGACTTCCCTATTTTTCAAAGGGCTAGCCATCTTTACCATTACTTAACAGAGAAGAGTAGTTGCGCCCCCTCAGTTGTTTAATGAGAACTGAAATGGAACAGTAATAGTTTTCAAGAAAATCAATAGCAGAGGGTTTGAGGAATTAAGCGATCGCAAGTTGAAGCTACCTCCCAGCAATCTGACAATACTTGCCCAAACACATGTTCAATTTACGTAACTCTCTCCTCTCTTGTTTAGCGATCGCCACCCTTGCTGGAGTTAGCCTCTACGACAACCGTCCGACAGAAGCTAAACCTGTTGGGAACGTGGCACCAACGACCATTGCAGCTACAACCACTCCCAAGCAAGTTAAAGTATTTTTCTCCACAAGCCGCAGCCAACAAGACTTCTCTTATGTTGCTCCTGTGGTGCGACGCACCCAAACTCAAGGTGTAGCGCAGTTTGCGATTGAGCAGTTGATTGCAGGCCCAACTACTCAGGAAAGACAACAAGGTTTTACGGCTCCAGTCAATTTGCAAGGCAACTCTAACTGTGGTCAAAACTTTAAGCTTGCTGTTTCTACAGGGGTTGCTAGGCTGCAATTCTGCAAGCAAGTAGTATCCAATGGCATTGGGGATGATGCCAGAATTAAAAGCTCAATTACTGCCACATTGAAGCAATTTCCGAGCGTTACCTCAGTGGTGGTTCTTGATCGCAATGGCAACTGTTTGAACGACCAAAGCGGCAACAATCTCTGCTTGCGACGGAGTTGAAAAACGTTGCTATCTAGGTTGAATTGATGAGTCGAGCGATCGCTTTTACTATTGCCAAGTAGTGAGAAGCGATCGTTTTTCTGCAAGTATAGCTAAAGGCATGAGACGTTTTATTTAACCTCACTTATTAACGTACATCAGTGATATTGAGGTAGGTCTAAGTTGACTGCATACTTCATCTTTGAGTTCAAATCAAATGCTAATCCAGAAAAAATTCAGAGGGATTTGCTTGAGATTTGGAGTCGCCCTGGCTATGGATGGGATATTGATATTTTTCGCCATGCACGGCATGGAACCTTAATATGTAATGTTCTTTATTGTTTTCTTGATGACCCATATTGTAGAGAGCGTATTGAGAAAATATTGAGTTATCTATTTGACACCACAATCGACAGACGTGTTTACTACTATCGATTCAACGAAGCTATGGGTATGTACGGCAAGCAAAAGCGAAGAATCACCCTGGATCAGTTACTTGGTGAGTATCAACCAACAATGGGTGGCTACTGTATTCGCTATGAAGTAAAGTATTTTCAAGCAAAAGCACAGCATAACAACCTTGATGCGCTGGACTGACTAAAGCCATTTGGGATGTTATAAAGCCTCTAGCGGTCGCTGCCTTGAGCGCTAGTTGTATCCAATAGGGCGATCGCTCTACTCAGTCCTAACTCGCTATTAACCGCTGAACTGAAACGGCAATGTCCGGAAAAGCGAGTGGATGAATCACGCCTTGAGTCATGACCTCTTTTGATTGATAACCTTCATCAGTGGGCGATCGCAATACAATTAGTTCCATTTTTTGCAAGTTAATTACCCAATATTCTGGAATTCCTGCGACAGCGTAGATTCTAGTTTTAATTTCCAAATCTTTGCTCAAGCTGGAGTCAGAATATTCAACTACCCAAAAGATGTTTTCTGGGTAGGGGTGATGTTCTCGATAGCCCCGTCCTAACCGCTGCACAATAGCAAGATCAGGTTCTGGTTCCGAGCTACTGAAAGGCAATGTAATCGGTTTCGCTTGGCGAACTTTGGCCCGACTTCCTAACAAATAAATTAAATATTCTCCCGCTTCATCGCTACAGTAAGCATGGGTCTCTCCTTCAGGAGCCATTTCTACAATTTCTCCATTGAGTAACTCCACATGCCGCCCTGCTAAAATCTCTGCCGCAATCATGCGATGGTAATCGTTAACAGTCCATTTTGCAGTCGTTAGAGTCACGGCGATTGCTCTTGAACGCTACTGATATCTTACCTAGTTCAATCTCGACAATAGAATAGGTTAAGAGAATTGTGTTTCAAAACTGCCCAGTTATCCCAGTGCGTCAATGAGTCCCCTACAAACTAAGATTCCTACTGATATTTGGGTGTCAGCCACTTGGGAGGATTACGTTCAGGTCACGGAAGACCCTGCCTATGCGAAGGCGAAGGGGTACTATGACAACGGACGCATGAGGGTTGAAACGGTGGGAGTTGGGCCTGATCATGCCAGCGTCAATACCCTGATTATTTTCGCGATTAATCTGTACTGCACCCTCATGGGAGTTCCCTTGCAGGGATTAACCAACTGTAGTTACCGACAAACAGGGGTTCGCGAAGTTCAGCCAGACGTTTCGTATTATTTTGGCGATCGCGCTCAATTCGCGCCTCAAGGTAGTGCGATCGCAGATTTGGCGACTGTTCCTCCTCCAGACTTAGCGATTGAGATTGCTGATTCTTCCCTCAACGATGACTTAGGCCAAAAGCGTTTACTCTACGAAGATTTGGCGATTCCTGAATACTGGGTGGTGGATGTTGAGAAGCGGCAGATTTTAGCATTTGAAATTGCAGACGGTGGCAGTCGGCGAATTACCGAATCTAAAGTGTTACCAGGATTGGCGATCGCGGTTTTGCGCCAAGCTTTAGAAATGAGCCGCCAGATGGATCAAGCTCAAGTGGGGGCTTGGTTATTGAGTCAGTTTCAACAGCAGTAGCCAGATCGGGTAGGGTAGGTTACTAGCCCAAACTCATGAATTTGTATGAGCGATCGCGCCTATCACCGCTTAGCCCCGTTTATTCAAGAATACATTTATAGCCACGGCTGGACTGATTTACGGCAAGTGCAGGCGGAAGCTTGTCAAGTAATTTTTGAGACGGATGCTCATCTGTTGATTGCAGCGGGGACGGCAGCAGGCAAAACTGAAGCGGCATTTCTGCCAGTGCTGACCTTGCTGCATGAGGCACCCCCCAAAACGATTGGTGCAATGTATATTGGCCCAATCAAAGCGCTGATTAATGACCAGTTCGATCGCCTCAACGATTTACTCAAAGAAGCGGATATTCCGGTGTGGGCTTGGCATGGAGATGTGGCGCAGAGCCAGAAACAAAAGCTGCTGAAACATCCCAGAGGTGTGCTGCAAATTACGCCGGAATCGCTGGAAAGCTTGTTGATTAACCAGAGCAAACATCTCGATCGCTTATTTGGTGATTTGCGGTTTGTGGTGATTGATGAAATTCACGCCTTTATTGGCTCGGAACGGGGCTGTCAAATTCTCTGCCAGTTGGCTCGGTTGGCAAAACAGACTCGAAATCTGCCGCGTCGGATTGGTTTGTCTGCGACTTTAGGAGATTATGGCCTAGCTGAAGATTGGTTGCGATCGGGCACTCAGCAATCGGTGATCACGCCCGAAGTAAAGATGGGGCAACGTACCCTGCATTTGTCCTTGGAACATTTCTACCGCTCAGAGCCAATCCGGGCTAAAGGAGACAATCGGGACGCAGCGTTTAGTCCCTACCAAAATTACTTGTTCCACCAAACGCAGTCGCGCAAGTGTCTGATTTTTGCCAACAATCGCACCGCTGCCGAAGAAGCGATCGCCACTCTCCGCCAAGTCGCTACCGCTAAGGGTTTGCCCGATATTTACCACGTGCATCATGGCAGCATCTCCGCCACCTTACGGGCAGCAGCAGAAGATGCGATGCGGGCTCCCACTCCGGCGGTGACGGCAGCAACCGTAACTTTTGAGATGGGGATTGATATTGGGCAATTGGAGCGAGTGATTCAGCTAGAGTCTCCGCCTTCGGTTGCCAGTTTTCTGCAACGGCTAGGGCGATCGGGGCGACGGGGCACGCCTGCGGATATGCGCTTTGTCTGTGTCGAAGATCCGATCGCTGATCCAGAATTTTTGCCCGATCAGATTCCCTGGCAACTACTACAAACGATCGCCATCCTTCAGCTTTATCTAGAAGAACGCTGGATTGAACCGATTCAACCGTTGCAGTATCCCTTGAGCCTGCTCTACCACCAAACCATGAGCACGTTGGTCGCTTTGGGAGAGTTGTCCCCTGCTGCTTTGGCTCAGCAAGTGTTGACGCTGCCTACTTTTCGAGCGATCGCTCCAGAAGAGTTTCGTCAACTCCTGCGCCACCTGATTGAGATTGACCATATTCAAAAAACCGCAGAAGGCACCCTGATTGTGGGGCTGGCAGGTGAGCGAATTGTGCGGAGCTTCAAGTTTTACGCTACTTTTCCCGATAGTGAAGAATATACGGTGCAAGAAGGGACGACAACGATTGGGAGTATTGCGCTGCCGCCGGATATAGGCGATCGCGTGGCTCTAGCGGGGCGATCGTGGCAAGTATTGGAAATTGACGACAAAACCAAAACTGTATTTGTGCAACCTAGCACTGGAACTGCAAGTAGTGCTTGGCAAGGCGGCGGGGGTACGTTGCATACCAAAGTCTTACAGCGCATGCGCCAAGTGTTGTTTGAAGATGCCGAGTATCGTTATTTGCAACCGGGTGCGAAGGAGCGACTGCAAACCGCTCGGCAATGGGCTAGACGGGTAGAACTCGATCGCCACCATTTATTACAACTCGACGACCGCAGCTGTTGCATTTTTCCTTGGCTAGGCACCACGGCTTACCGCACCCTAGAGCGATACCTGAAGCTCTGCTGCCGAGAGTCCCTAAAAATCAAAAGTGTGGGTGGGCGATCGCCTTATTTCTTCACTGTGCAACTAGGCAAAGCCAAGCTGGAAAACTTGCTCTGCGAGATTGTTGCGCTCGCGGATGGCAGACTAGTGGCTGAGGAATTACTGGGGCCAGATGAAATACCCAGGCTCCAAAAATATGACGAATATGTACCTCCAGAACTTTTGCGTAAAGCCTTTACCCTAGATCATCTAAATACTGTGGAACTGGGGAGCGTCGTGCGGCATTGGTCTGAATAAAAGACCACAACCCATGAAGACCGTAACGCGCCGTTAGCTCTCAGAGGGAGTTAACCGGAAAAGTACGAAATGGTGTTGTGGTTTAACTCCTCAGTGATCGATCGCGATCGCGGAAAGCTTAACCTCAAAAATGTTAGCATTGCTACATTTGGTGAAGCTGGCCAAGACCTAGTAAAGCTCAGGCGAAAATTTGAATAAATAACCTATATCAGTGATTGGGCGATCGCGATCGACTCGCTACACTGGCTTTAGTTTTAGTGATTTTAGTCACGTCTGTCTCTAGAATACGTCACACTGACTACCTCAGTAAAGTCACTAACATCAGGTGCGCTTCATCATACAAACCTATGAGCAGTTTCGCGGTCTCTACCAGGGTTGAATCACGAGGTTGTCTCCAGGCAACCCATAAGATTTGGAGCAGCCACCGCACCCAAGTAAATCAGTTTTTGACTTGGATGCAGGTTGGTTGGCAAAAGTTCCCTAGTCGTCCTGTGCCGAGCCACTCCAAATTCCCGTTCCCTGTTGACCCCTTATGTTAATCAAAGAGCCTCCAGTCAAGCATTACCATCCTGAACCTCATTTTCAGCCCTCTACAAAGAGAATTGAGCACGCTCAGGAAACCATCTATGAGTTCTTGATCAATACAGTCAAGCAATGTTCTCCAGAGGTTGCTTTAACGGAGTTTGAAAGCTTGTTTGTCCACTCAGTTAATATGACTAGTTCTGAAGTGAACCAAGCACTATATCAAATTATTGTGTCCAATGATGAGCAGGAGTTTCGCAACACACTTAAACGCTCTTGCTACATTCTAATTAACAACTGGAATACCAGCAAAAACTATCAGGCGATTCAACAGTTAGTTGGCTTATTTCCCAAGATTAAGTTTAATCGCAAAACAGCTTCTCTAATCCTAACTCGCCTCAATTATTGGCTAGAGAAGTTCATTGGAAGCAGTGATTATCAAGAGCTAGAATTATTCGTTTCTGCTTGTACCTTTCAACCAGAAAAGCCTTGGAGCCGTCGCTATACGTCTTATTTGTTAGTCTCTCAGTTTGTGAATACTACAAACTCAGCTGAGCAGCGAGAAACAGCCAGAGTGTTGTCCAGACAATTAAAAGAGCAGTATAAACGAGATCTGGCTTTATATGTTGCCCGCTCTCAATCTAGTGTGGTTCAAAAAAATCCATTGAAGAACCCAACTTTATTGGGGGATGAAGTACTTCTATTAATCAAGAGATTGGTTGCCAAGAAATGTGTGTTTAGTTATACGAATCTAGCCAATATTTTTCTAAAGCAAACGCAAGAGCTGTCTTATTACGAATTTAAACGGGGTTTGAAGAAATACTTAATTTACTCGATGAGTAACCAAGATTTAGCAGCATCGGTGAAAAAATCTTTGTTTGATAGCTTAGAGTCCTTGTATGAAATTTATGATGAGCGAGAGATAGATGATGCTTTACTGCTCAGAACTTGTAATCGAGTTATTGAATGCTTGACCACTGAAAATCGTAAAGAACCGACTTCTCTATTCGCTTTGTTTGTGATGCAGAAGAGCCCAATTACGTTGGTCATTTTGCTGCTCAAAATAATTTTAATTTGTAAGAATTCTCGAACTCATTTGGAATCTTGCATTGCTGATTTAATTAGATACTACGAGAATTTAAACGAAGAAGATTGCCAATGGGTCATCCACTTTTTGGAGGTCTTTAGCGTCATCTTCACTGTTTATGCTGAAGATGTAGAATACAACTTGGTTAAAGTTGACTCTGAGACTCCCAACAGTTATCAGCAGCGGAATTTAGAGGCTTATCAAATTTTCTCGCAGCTTCGTGGCAATGTGCCCCTAGAGACCAGTTCTCAGGCTGAGTTTGCGATCGCTCCTACTGCTGAGTTTTAGTTAGAAATCTACGCCTCGCTTCAGATCCACTCCCTTCTCGGCATAGTGTTTGTGGCAAATCATTTCGGAATGTACACTAGCGAGATCGAAGTAGGCTGGAGGATTATTGCAACGCCCTGTAATAATGATTTCGGTGTCGCGAGGTTTACGCAACAGCGCTTGTACAATCGGTTCTTCTGGCAGCAACTCCAGATCTACAGTCGGATTCAGTTCATCCAGAATAATAGTTTTGTATAGACCAGAAGCGATCGCAGCTCTAGCGATCTCCCAACCTCGCTCGGCCTCCACATAGTCAAGCTCTTGCTGCTGGCCCCGCCACACAATCGCATCTCGACCGCAACGCTGATGATCGACTAAGTTAGGGTAGCTTTGCTGCAACGCGGCGATCGCGGCATCTTCGGTATAGCCAGAGCCACCCTTCAACCATTGGATAATCAAGACGCGATGAGATTTGTCTTGACTAATGCCTTTACCAATCGCTTGCAAGGCTTTCCCTAAAGCGCTGGTGGACTTGCCTTTGCCAGCTCCGGTGTAGATCTCAATGCCATCAATCCCTTGCTCAGCCGCAGTGGGATGGTGGTGAGGTTTCATTTCTGAGTGCAGGTTGGCGATGTCAATCAAAGCTGGGGGAGCCGCTCGCCCTGTGGCAATGATCTCCATGTGCTCTGGCTTGTGCTTCAGCGTGTTGACCACTTCATCCACTGGCAACAAACCCAAGTCAATCACTGGGTTGAGTTCATCCAGCACGACGACTGAGTAGAGACCAGAGGCGATCGCGCCTTTAGCTACATCCCACCCTCGCTGGGCTTCTAGGCGATCGAAGCGAGTGATGTCATCCAAGCCGAAATGCTCAGCTCGCCCAGTCCGAACTTGGTCAATCAGGTGGGGAAAGCCTCGTTGTAGAGCTTCGATCGCGGCATCTTCTTCGTACATGCGACCGGGGCCTTTGAGAAAACGCAAGAGGAGGACACGAGTTTGCACCGAACTGTTGATACCCAAACCAATCGAGCGCAACACTACGCCCAGCGCTGCTTGGGACTTGCCTTTGCCCGCTCCATCGTAGACATGAATTTGCCCCTCTAGCCGCTCAGAACGTGCTTGAGCGGTTCGAATGCCAACGCCAGTTCTTGCCATAGCTTTCAGTTTTCTCGTGCAGTTTCATCTTAGCGGAGGTGCTGTCAGCTTTATTTAAAATAAAATTCAGGGACTATGTGCTGAAAAGTGATTAAAAAAGCTAGTTTATTGAAACGGCTATGGAGGAGGTAGACCCGTGTTTTCGTTTGTTTTGCCATTGCGGGCTATCTTGTTTCAACTGCTCTTTTTATTAATAGCGATCGCGATCGAGTCAATGATATTCAAAGAGCGCTTAAACCTGACTCGTAGAATTAGCTTGGAATACTCCGCTTCGGTAAATTTATTCTCTACAGCCATTGGTTGGTTATTTTTCTTTACCCTAGAACCCGCTTTACCTCTGGCTTGGAAAGGCCCTTTAATTAGCTACGTCCTATTTAATGCTCGTTCCACCAATACCAATACTTTATTGATCATGCTCGGCTTATTTACTTTTTTCGGCACATTTATTGCAGAGCTACAGGGACTAGAGTTATTACAGCTATTGCTACAAAGAAATCAAAAAGAAGAGGTAGTCACTCCAAAAGTCTATCGCGCCCGTGATAAGTTAAGGCGGCGAGAACTGGGTCTAGCTGCCACCAATAGAGCTACAACTATTTTGTTAGCCAATGCTTGCAGCTACAGTCTAATCTTGTTGATTCTATTAGCGCGTGCCTTCGACCTCAGCTCTCAAGCGAATGGATAAAGTCAAAGAAATTCTTGATACGCTGCAAAAGTTATTACTGCCACCAAAAGCATTCTCTTGGCAGACTTTAATTTTGCTAAGTATTTTTTCTTGTTTGATGGCAGCCCTGGCAGGTGATTTAATTCGAAGTTTATTAGCAACTTGCGGTTGGATTTTTTTGATTTTTGGTGTGGGTTGGTTCACCACTGAAAACCCAATCATGGTGGGAGGGCTATCTTTAGGGCCTTGGATTACAGGTATATTAGTTAGTATTTTCCTGTTTGGGGAGTGGCTAGATGAACGGCCTTCGCTATTGTTTGTGAGTTGGCCCTTGATTTCAGCCGCGATCGCTTCTTTAGGAGAATTTATTCAATCAGGCCCCCGATTCAAATATCCGACTCAAGCAGGTCGTCAAAGGCTCGTTATTCTGTTTTTAACTAATTTAATTATTAGCTGTTGGTTTCAACTTTACTTCGTGATTCAAGGCTGGTTAGAGATTTATCCCAGTTTGTTAGCAAATGATTTTAATCAAAGTAACTTTGTAGTGCGACTAGGGGTGCAAACGACTCAAGCCCCCACAGGTGTGATCATCCTCAATCAAGCAGAGGCTACGCTAAAAGCGGAACTAGAACCGCGTTCCTGGCCAGAAGTAGAGCGGTGGCTGCTAACACTCAAACAACAGCCAACTGAGTTTGAGAATGCCGTGATGCAACAACTGCCTCCCTCGGAAGAAAATGCTTTATGGCAGTTGCAAGCTCAAATCTTGCCAGATCAGCCAGATTACACTTTGCAAATGCTGGCTCTCTGGCAAGGGCCGAGTTCTGACCTCGCCAGTCACTATCTCACCAAAACTTGCCGTGTCACCCAGGGAGAGAACCCACCTGCCTCGGCTTCACCCGCTCCTGAAGCTGCTGTCTCTGCCCCGCTTGCATCCCCAGACGCAACATCGGACAGTAGCCCTCTAGCGCGTAGCAATGGTCAAGTTTTTGCTGGCCCAGTTACTCCTGCAATTCCAACGCCTACGGTTCCAACGCCTACGGTTCCAACCCCTGCGGCCCCTGAAGCGCTCCCGCAAACGACAAGCACTAGTAAGATTGAATGCGGATCTATTAGTCGGCCTACTTTGGTTCAACCGGGGCCAACCTTGCAATCCTAGGGTCTGTGCAAGGGGTTTGCTTTGCAGGTCAACGCCTTGCGAAAGCTTAAGAACTTGGCCTAAATCAAAAATAACTCTAGAAACAACCCCAGAAATAGTGTTAAGCGCGTCATCAGGAATTGCTAAAGGAGTGAGAAGGTGAATCTCGGCAGAATCTTTACGATCGCCACCAATGTATTTTGGGAAGTCATCCGCGATCGCATCCTCTATTTAATTGGCTTCTTTGCCTTACTGCTGATTATGGCGCTGCGACTGTTGCCAGAAGTGGCGGCGGGCACAGAAAACAAAATTTTGCTCGATGTAGGTTTAGCTGGAATTACAGTTCTGAGTTTAATTATTACTGTGTTTGTAGGGACTGGTCTCATCAACAAAGAAATTGAAAAACGGACTGTCTTAGTGCTAATTGCTAAACCGATTAGCCGCGCTGAATTCGTCATTGGTAAACACCTGGGTTTATCAGCAGTTTTAGCTGTGCTCCTGTCGCTCATGACCGCCATTTACCTCGCGGTGCTGACTTGGGCGCAGATCCAGTACCCCCTGGTTAGCATTTTGGTAGCAGTCCTCTACTTATTTCTAGAGTTATCTCTACTCACGGCAGCGGCAATTTTGTTCGGGGTGTTTACCAGTTCACTATTAGCGACTCTACTCACCTTCGCCGTTTATCTAGTTGGGCATTTCAGCCGCGACTTGGTGACACTGGGCAACTTGGCTTCCAGCCCAGATTTGCGTCGTCTCACTAAAGGCATCTATCTATTTCTACCTGATTTGGCTCGGCTCGATCTCAAGAATGAAGCAGTCTATGGAGTTTTGGCAGCTCCGAGAGAACTGTTGTTAAATGCTGGGTATGGACTAGCTTACACAGTGTTACTGCTGGCGATCGCGATCTTAATTTTCTCCAGACGGCAATTCTAAAAGCGAGATCTGCTACAGGAACGCAATTTAGTTAGGGTTAGCGCAATCTCATCAATGGTTTGCCGGAGGGTTGAGGTGGGTTGAGGCGATTGATTGACAATAATGCTAAACACCAAAGGCTGGTAGTTAGGTGGGTTGAGGTAGCCCGACAAAGCCGAAATGCCTGAGAGTGTGCCTGTTTTAGCTTGGAGTCGTCCTTGGGCTGGAGTGTCTCGAAAGCGACCTTGTAAGGTGCCACTCACACCTGCCACTGGCAACGAGGCACGATAAATCTCAGCTTCCGGTAACTGAGCGATCGCTTGCAAGGTCTGCACTAAAGCCGCCGGGCTAACTAAGTTATGACGAGACAACCCCGACCCGTCTGCCAAAACGTAACTACCTGGTTCCACCCCCAATTCGGTCAGCGTTTGGTGGACGACTGCTAAACCTTGCTCAGCGGTGGATAAATCAGCAGCTTGTTTCAGAGAGGCTTCCGCTTGCGCTCCTAAAGACCGCAAAATTGCCTCGGCGTAAAGGTTGTTGCTCTCTCGATTGGTTTCAATCAGCAGGGTTGATAACGGGGGAGATTCGATCGCGGCAATTTCTGGGTCTGCGGTGGGAGTAGGTGTGTGCGTGACTAAAGTTTTCCCGACGCGAATTTGTTGAGCTGCTAAAGCCCGCTGGAATCGGCGCAAAAAGTTCTGGCTGGGGTCTGCGATCGCCACTGCTACAGGTTCCGGTAAGCCCCCTACCCGCAGTTGCCCTTGCACTCGCAATAGTGGCTGGCTCAAGTCTCGTCCTACTTCTACAAACTCATCTTCTGTTCCACCGACAGTTACCGATTGGTTGTCGATACGCCAACGCCTCGCCTCTGCTGGATCATCCCATTGCACTCGCAACGGTTGACCGACCGCTTGGGGCCACAACTGAAGCCCGATCGCATTCTGATTCAAAATCAAGCTGTTGACAGGAGCGCCATATCCCGCCTGAATATCCCCCCATTCCCATTGGGGATTAGGTACGGGGCCACGGAAGTAAGATTCGTCACCTAATAGCTGAGAAATAGATTGAATTCCCTGGCTGCGTAATTGCTGTGCCAGCAACCCCAGCTCTTGATCTGTCAAGCTCGGATCGCCTCGTCCCATTAGCCGTAATTTCACTGGTTTTGTACCAGTATCTCGGTATACGGAGGTGCGGATGCGAAATTGAGGGCTTAGTTTGTGTAGAGCAGCCGCAGTAGTCAAAAGTTTGGCATTAGAAGCGGGCAAAAAATAGCGATCGCCATCTTGAGCATACAGAGTTTCACCCTTGGCATTTTTAGAAGCGAGAGTCTGAATCAAGATTCCCCAACGGGCGCGAGCAAAGCCGGAACGATTAGTAGATGAGCGTTCTCCCGCTTGAGGGGTTGTAGTGGGAGAAACCTCTGCTTGGAGGATCTGGGCGATCGCAGGACCTATCTGAGTTGGGCAAATTGAGTCGGTTGTTGCAAAGACAGGTTGCTGTTGAAATCCTTCCCAGATCGTACTTAGCGCTAATAGACACAGAGGCTGGACGATAAAACGTCTCCAAAAAGCAATGGCCATAGTGCCACCCTGACTAATTTGAATTAGTTGTTAAGTAACGGTGAAGAGAGTATAAAAAGACTGACAAGATTTATAGGGGCTGCAAGTGGAGATCACAGAATCAATGGCTTTCCCTTACAATAACCTCATCTTGATCCAGACTCAGTATACGCAAACCCCCTCGTAATACAGGACTTCCTAAGTAATGTTACTGATGAAAGCCCACAGCCGGGACGCTGAAAAGCCACCTGTGCGCCCAGACTCCCAACGACAAAACTCTGCCAATGGTAATCTGTTGTCCAAGGTGGCTATCCTCCTCTCTGTAATGGCATTAACCTTTAGCGGTTTTGCTATCTACCAAGTCAAACAACTTCAGCCACCAGCACCGTCTGCGGATAAAACTCCCCAATCCAAAATTAATCCTGACGCGAGCAGCTCAACATCAGCGGCAACTACCAGCCCCACCACCAGTGCGACTACAGAGCCAGGGAAACTAGTCCAGCTTGCCCTTGACAACAAAGCTGAAGTAACGCTACTAACAGCTGAGCGCATTCAAGACCCTGACACTGGCAACTCTGACGTGGTGAATGTGAAATTGCGGATTCGTCGTCTAGCTGAGAATGTCAGTGCCTATGACTTCATCAACGTGGGTGGGGCGGTAGCGCAAGAGCCAGAAAGCACTATTGCGACTTATGAACCTGTTGACCCCATTAAAAAGTCAACAGGCCCAATTTCTTTACAAGGAATTCGCAAACAGGCTTCCGCAGATGCTTATGTTTGGTTACGGGTGCCTGAAGGGGTGAGTACGCTCAATATTCGAGTTCCTGGAGCTGAGGTATTCGAAGCAGTCAAAGTAGTCAATTAGCCCTCGTAACGGTGACACAAGGTCAGTCTTGGTGAGTGCAGCTAGTATTACTTCGTTGCTTGGATTACGCCCTTTTGCATCACCTTGAAGTTTATGCAAAAGAAAAAGGCAGGTACAAGACCTGCCCTACCGATTTCAATCGTTCTGGCATTCTGTCAGGTTACAGCTTGGTGCCACACTCTGGGCAGAAGTTATTGCTAGAAATGTTTTTAGCACCGCAGCTATTACAGTAAACCAGCTCAGCTGCTTTTTCTAGTTTGTCCCGCTCTGGTAGCCCAATCATTTGAGCATTGCTCTTACCAGGAACGACCATCGGGTAGCAGTTCTCATCTCGCTTCACCCGCGCATCTACTAGAACGGGGCCGTTATGCGCCAACATCTCTGCGATCGCGCCCTGCAACTCCTCGCGTGAATGGATCACCATCCCTTTGACTCCAAAAGCATCCGCCAGCTTCACAAAATCAGGCATGCCAACTTCCATGTTGGAAGAAGAGTAGCGTTCGCCATAGAAGGCTTCCTGCCATTGCCGCACCATACCCTGCCAACCATTGTTGAGGATGATGGTTTTAACATTGATGCCATATTGAGCCAGGGTCGCTAGCTCTTGGAGATTCATTTGGAAGCTAGCATCACCGCTGATACAAATCACCTGCTCATCTGGTAAAGCCACCTTAGCTCCCATCGCCGCAGGCAAGCCAAAACCCATCGTTCCCAAGCCAGCACTAGAAATCCAACGACGGGGGCCGTTCTTAAGAAACTGCGCCGCCCACATCTGGTGCTGTCCCACATCTGTGGTGTAGTAAGCGCTGGGGGCTTGACGACTAAGTTCTACAATGACCTCTTGAGGAGCCAAGCTGTCAGGATATTGAGGAACGACGAGTGGGTAATCTTCTCGCCAGCGATTAATCCGCTCTAGCCAAGCTTGAGTTTGCGTAGAATAACGAGCATCTCCATCTTCATTGCTGCGTTGCAACAAGTCCACCAAAACTTGCCGTACATCACCCACGATGGGAACTTGGGGCGCTCGGTTCTTACCAACTTCAGCGGGATCAATATCGATGTGAATGACTTTAGCACGAGAAGCGAACTCGTCTAACTTGCCAGTCACGCGGTCATCAAATCTAGCCCCGACTGCAATCAGCAAATCACATTCAGTTACAGAAAAGTTGGCATAGGCAGTGCCGTGCATACCCAGCATCCCTAGGGCCAGAGGATGAGACTCTTCAAACGAGCCTTTACCCATGAGCGTGGTAGTCACGGGGATTTGGAAGCGCTCTGCTAGCTCTTGGATTTCGGCATGGGCACCAGCCGCGATCGCGCCTCCCCCAATGTAGAGCAAGGGTTGCCGCGCTTCTCGAATCAGCTTGAGTGCTTGAACCACCTGACGGGGGTTGCCCCTAACCGTGGGTCGATAGCCTGCTAGCTTAATGCTGCCAGGATCAACAGGCCTATAGTCGAATTCTTCTAGCGCCACATCTTTGGGCACGTCAATCAAAACTGGGCCAGGACGACCAGAGCTAGCGACATAAAACGCTTCTGCTGTGATCCGAGCCATGTCTCTGGGGTCGCGCACTACATAGGAATGCTTAACAATCGGCAGCGTAATCCCCCAAATGTCGGTTTCTTGGAAAGCATCACTACCAATCGCGGAGCGAGCGACTTGCCCAGTGACCACGACCAAGGGAATTGAGTCCATATGGGCCGTAGCGATGCCCGTCACCAAATTAGTGGCACCGGGGCCAGAGGTGGCAAAACAAACGCCCACTTCACCTGTCGCCCTGGCATAACCATCAGCTGCATGAGCTGCCCCCTGTTCATGCCTGACCAGAATGTGTTGAATGCCGCCAGCTTCTACCGCGCGGTATAGCTCATCATAAATTGGCAGAATCGCGCCACCGGGATAACCAAAAATATGTTTGACGCCGTGACGTTTCAAACTATCAATTAATGCGAAAGCACCAGACGCACGCTTGACCGCTACACTTACACTCTGCAACTGCACAGGAAGACCTCTCGGACCGCTATAGGTTAAGGTTGATTACTTTTGTATCTATTGATGCATTAAAGGCTAAGACTTCAGTTTAGAGCCGAATCCTGATCCCTGTCGAGAGATTAGCTCCCAATAGTTTCTAGATTGGCCGAACTTACATCAAACCTGCACCTGGCAAAGGGTAGAGGTGTCTCGGCTGTCAGGAACTGATGACACTTGCAACCCGATTGCCATTAGATCACGTCTTGCAAAACTCGGCGGGTATTTTGCCAAGCCCAAATTCCTACCATACTAACTAAAATGCTCATGCTTAGCAGCACCGCCCGTAAACCAATCGCATCGGTAAGCGGACCTGCGATCGCCAATGGCAAGCTAAGCGCAATATTGACCACATTATTCTGAAAGCCAAACACCTTGCCTCGCATAGATTCTGGCGTTTGTTGTTGGATCAGGGTTTGCATCGGCACCCCAATCAGCGAGGCCCCAATCCCTAAGAAAGCACTTAAACCCAAACCGACCCAAAGATTGGTAGTAAACGTAAACATGCTCAGAGCAAAAGCCATGCACAAAAAGCCAATCAGCGGCAGCGGTTTGTGATGAAAGCGATCGCCCCAGTGACCCAGCACACCCGCACCCAGCACCATACCAATTCCGGCGGCGGCCAACAAAATCCCAAATTGATTCGGTTTGAGACCAATATCTTCCACTAAGTTGATCGCAAGAACCGTCAGCGCTGCAAAGACAGAATACAAAATGGTGAGTTGCAACATGGCATTACTCACTAGGCGATTTTTCTGGAGATACCGTAAGCCTGCTTTGAAATCGTGCCAAGGATGAACCGCTACCAAGTGAGCAGCGACAGCCTTCTCCTTGATGGGCATCAGCCACAAAATTACTGCGGCCAAAATATATAAACCGCCTACCATGATTTCTTGGCCGAAGTTACCTGCTAGGTTGGCAAAGCTCAATAACGGCTCCCCTACCGCAAACCCAATAATCAAAGACCCCAGCATCGTAGTTGTGAATAGGGCGTTCGCTGTCATTAACCCTTCGCGCTCCACCAGAAGCGGAATCGCTGCCTGTTCTGCGGGAGCAAAAAACTGAGTCAGCACTGATTCCAAAAATGCAATCAGGAGCAAGAGCGAAAAAGCTTTGGGCAAAATCGGAATCGCTAGGGTGAGTAACCCCCGAAAAAGGTTGCCGCCACTCAAAATTTGTCTTTTGGGAAAGCGATCGACAAAAATGCCTGCTGCGGAGCCAAATAAAATGGCGGGTATGGTAACTGCGATCATCAACAGCGATCGCATGGAGTTTTCAAATCCTGGCAGCGGCTTGTAATCTACCAGCAAGGTAATCAGTAGTACGAAGAAAACTTTATCAGCGACTTGTGAAAGTACCTGCCCCGTCCACAACACTAAAAAGGCTCGATTCTTCATCAAGCTGCGAAATCCACTTTCAGAAGGGGGTGGGGTAACTGGGAGCATAAAGTGATGGGAGGGTTATAAAGTCCAGGGATTCTACTTCCCCTAGTGTGCGCTTTGTCAGCTCTGAAGTATCAGTTGTTAAGCAACTTTTGGCTCAAAGGGTTGACGGCAATTTCTAGGAGAATCAGCAAGTCAAGCGCGATCGCTAGTTTTTATAGCGCCAGTTTTGTAGCGCCAGTCTTGTTTTTAGCTTACAAAGAGATCGGACTCTCCGTAGCGCTGCAATAGGACAGTTAGAAAAACGTCTGCGGTAGTGGCGATGGGTTGAGACGGCGCTGTTGATGCTGTCGGAACCCACCATCCCTGAATGGTTTGCGGCGATCGCCAGAGGTCTAAATGATCAATGGCTGGATCGGCATAAAAACTGTCTGCTCCAGCACCTAGTAGAGCAGAACTCCAATGAGTAAAGTGATCGTGACTGACGCGATGAATCGGGAAGTTTCCGTATAAAGGTACACCCCAACCGTCTAATGCGATCAACGCTTTTACTTTACCTCCCAACTGTTGCCAAGCCCAAGCCGCCCCAATTGCACCTGCGACACCAGCACTAAAACTCAAGAATACAAACTCATCAGGCTCAGCAGAGAACGGGTTCTGCCGTAATGTTTCTTGAAGAAACTGCACGATGTGAAACGCAGAATAAGCAGGATAACGCTGGACGGGAAAAATCAGCAATTGTTTGGTGCTATCTACCTTAGAGCCATCTACTACCGATAAGCCTGGAGTAGAATGCAGCCGTAAATTCTTGAGAAAGCTGCTGGTCAAGTTTATATCGTGCATTCCCGGACAAATAAGGATGCTCATAAATTCAAGATCACTAACAGCCAACTCTGCAATTTCTGGGTTGTCTTAGCTCTACTTTGGTGCTACTTGTCTAGTGCTCCTAGCGAGAGGGTACGCGATCGCGCTGATTGCCTCGTAACCCTCACGGGAATATTAGAAGCAAAATTCGAATATGGCACAGGTTTAGGTCTAGCTATCCCATGAATTCAACCACAGTAGATACTGCAATAGAACCAACTCAATTGCGGATCTTGCTAGCTGAAGACCACCTAGTAAACCAAAAAGTCGCATTGTTGCTGCTGAAGCAATTAGGCTACCGGGCTGACGTAGCGAGAAATGGCCTAGAAGTGTTAGAGGCTCTGCATCGTCAGGCTTATGATGTGATTCTCATGGACATCCAAATGCCACAAATGGATGGATTAGAAACAGCTCGTTGCATTAGTCAGGAATGGCCACCAAACCGACGTCCTTGGATTATTGCCGTGACTGCCAATGGCATGCCGGGCGATCGTGAGATGTGTCTGGAAGCGGGAATGGACGATTACATCAGCAAGCCGATCAGAATCGAGGAGTTGTCTAAAGCTTTGCTCAGGGGGCAGCCAAAGTGGGGCGATCGCTTAATACAGCCCAATACTGACCCAGTAGCGGTTGATTCGCAAGTCATACAAGCTTTCCGAAATATGGTGGGTGAAGACGCGAGTGGCATTTTCGTAGAACTGATCAATAGTTATCTCCAAGAAACTCCCAAAGTGATTCAGGCAATGCAAACCGCGCTAACCCAAGATGATGTAGCTTTACTGTGCTTGTCAGCTCATACTCTAAAGTCAAGTAGCGCTACCTTAGGAGCCAGTAACTTAGCTGGATTGTGTAAAGACCTAGAGATCTGCTGTCGGGAAGCCGCCCCCATGAGCTTGACGGCAAAAGTCGCTTTAGTGGAGGTAGAGTTCACCAGGGTTAAAACAGCCTTAGAAGTGGAGCAAAAACGGTGTCTGCCATAAGCCCAGTCTTAGATCAGCGAGCGTCTCCATTAGTCTTAGTCGTCGATGACGATGTGTTCATGCGTCTACAGCTCCGTCGAGCTATGGAGCAAGAAGGCTATCAGGTCGTAGAGGCCACCAATGGAGAGCAGGGTCTCGAAGACTACAAGCGCCTTCAACCTGATATTGTGCTGCTAGATGCGGTCATGCCTGTAATGGATGGGTTTACCTTCTGTGCCAATCTGCAATCTCTCTCTAGTGGCGATCGCACCCCTGTACTGATGATCACTGGCTTAGAAGATGAAGAATCAGTGGCGCAAGCTTTTGCGGCTGGAGCGACTGACTATGTCACTAAACCAATTCATTGGGCCGTGCTACGCCAAAGAGTCAAACGCCTAATTCAGCAAAGCCAACTCTACCGCCAATTAGAATCAGCCAATCAAGTCCTACAACGCCTAGCCTCTGTAGATGGCCTCACCCAACTTGCAAATCGCCGCTGCTTTGATGAGCACCTTTATCAAGAATGGCAACGCCTGACACGAGAACAAGCCCCTCTGTCTCTGATCCTAGGTGACATTGATTGCTTCAAGCATTACAACGATACCTATGGCCATCAAGTCGGAGATGACTGTCTCCACCAAGTTGCTAAAACTATTAGTAGTTGTGCCAAGCGCCCTGCCGACCTAGCAGCCCGCTACGGCGGTGAAGAATTCGCCTTGGTTTTGCCGAATACAGAGTCGCGGGGCGGGGTCAGAGTCGCTCAAAACATCCAATTCAAAGTCAAAGCTCTGCAACTTCCCCACAAAAGTTCTCAGGTTAGTGATTGTGTCACTTTGAGCCTGGGCATTGCCACGATGATTCCCCAGGTTGATGCAAATCCCTCTGCCTTAGTAACCGCTGCGGATAAAGCTCTATATCAAGCTAAGGCCGTAGGGCGCAATCAGTACTGTATTTATCAAACTTAAATTCATCAAACTTAAATCATCTACCCATCTCTCTATGCATTTCTCTAGAGGGAGTATTTTAAGGTGAGCATTCGCTATTTTCGTTATTTAAAGAAGCAATTACCCGTCAAGCCAAGAGCACGAACCAAGGGCGCGGACAGTGAGTTAACTGTGGGCAATTACCGCTGCTAAAGCATTTTTTAATCCCATCCCCTCTGGGGGGATGTTAGCCTAGGGGAGATTAGGAGGTACTTAGAGCAGAGTTCTTCAGCTCAACCACTGCTTTAGGTTGCCACCGATTAGTTCAGATTCACTAAAGTGCAAGGTCGAGGAATACACAGTGGTTGCAACTCCCGAAAAACAGCAACAACAAGCCCCAGCTTCCGGTGCCCCCCAAGATCAAGTAGCTGTATTGCTGATGGGCTATGGAGAAGTCGAAAGCTACGAAGATTTTGCGAACTACAATGAGCAAGCTCTAAACTTACTCACCGCTAAGTTCGCCCCAGTTCCCACTTGGATCTATCCTCCCCTGGCCAAACTCCTCGCAGTTTTTGATTTACATGAGTGGGGACACCAGCACGACAACTTCATTTCGCCGCACAATGCCATTTTTGAGCAGCAGCGAGCTGGGATCGAAAAAAACTTACAAGTGAGATGGGGCGATCGCGTCCAAGTTTTCAAAGCTTTTAACTTCTGTGCACCCTTTCTGCCAGAACAAGTGCTAGCCGAGATTAAAACCAAAGGCTTCGACAAAATTCTGATCTACCCGCTTTTGGTTGTGGATTCCATCTTCACCAGTGGCATCGCTGTGGAGCAAGTCAATAATGCTCTGGCAAAACTGGCAGATGGTACCGAGCATTGGGTAAAAGGGCAACGCTATATCCCATCCTTCTACAGTGAGCCAGAATATATTGAGCTGCTAGCGAATTTGGTAGAGGAAAAAATTAAGGCAGATTTAGCTGTAGCGCACCTCCCTTCCCAAACGGGCATCATTTTGATGAATCATGGCTGCCCCCATAAAGCAAAAGGCTTCACCTCCGGGATTGAAGAAAGTGAAGCGCTTTACAATCGAATTCGGGAAAAGCTGATTTATCGCTACCCCCTGATTTCTCCGGGTTGGCTAAACCATCAAACTCCTTTGATTGAGTGGACTCAGCCTAATGCTGAGCTAGCTGCCAAGAACTTGATGGATTTGGGCGCAACAGCTCTCGTGTTTATGCCGATTGGCTTTGCGACTGAAAACCACGAGACGCTTTTAGACGTAGACCACATCATTCATGGTCTGCGCCGCCAACGGCCCGACGTGACCTACGTACAGATGGAATGCGTCAATGCCCATCCTGAGTTCTTGCAGATGGCGGCAGACTGGGCTAATCCACAAATCGAAGCGTTGTTGTCAGAGCAAGCCCTAGCGGTAAACCCAAGCCTAGCCGCAGTTCAAGCACAACATACCCATGACCACCATGATCATGGTCATCACAACCACAGTCATGACCACGATCATCATCACGGGCACCACCATCATTAGAGAACGAGTGTTGTAGAGGTGCTAGTGTAGCGATCGCCTCTAGACAAACCTAGTGGTAACAAAGCAAGGGGGCTAACAACCCCCTTTTTGCTGTGGTTTTCAGCAATACCAGCAACCAAAACCTCTGCCTAAGCTTCAACCAAGTCCTGCGAAACCTCCACAGATACACCGCGTAGCTTACAAGTGTTTTCGACCAAGCTGTGGGCAAACTGGTCGAATCGTTCCGACAGTTTTTCGTCTCGTAGCTGCCCGTTTTGGTCAAAGGCATTCCAAGCTTGTGCGATCGCAACTTGTTCTGGAATCACCCAAGCATGCACCCACCGCATAATCACTCGCAGGTCGTTCAAGGCGTTGCTGTTGGATTGTCCACCTAAAACGCTGATCAGCCCAGTTACCTTATCAGACAATTGCTGAAAGCTCAGTAAGTCCAAAGCGTTTTTCAGCACACCACTGAGGCTACCGTGGTACTCCGGTGTAGACAAAATCAGGCCATCTGACTGCTGCACCGCTTGGCGTAAACGAGCTACGTCTGGGTAGTCTAAGTACTCCTCTTTACCTCCCTGACAGAAGGGTAAGTTTAAGGTACGGAGGTCGATGACTTCTACTTCCGCACCGAGCGATCGCACTCGTTCTGCCGCTACATGCAGCGCTTGGTAGCTGTGAGAGTCGGCGCGTAAGCTACCACCTATACCAACAAATCTAACCATAGGTCTAACCCTTATAACGAAATTCCGTGCAAGCTTGAAATAGCAACTCACAGCTTCAACAGAAAACCGAGTTTGAATTAACCGGGACAAATTTGGTTTTCTGAGAGTCTACTCTCTAGAAGCCACATCCTTAAAAAGCGGAGTCATTACGACTACACTTAGTCTAGCAATTAAAGTTACATTTCGTCAAATTCCTATCTCTCTGTTTAGAGAATTAAGTGGGAATTTGTTGAAGGCTGTAGTAACACCTAGCAACTAGGCCTAATTACAGGAGTAGTTGACTCAAAATCCTGCACTCAGGATTGGGAAAGTTAAACTAGATAAGAGATTCCCTCGCTCCTATCTGCGAAGCAGAGTTTTGCAGCTCTGCCCAGAGGAGCCAGGTTCAGGCGGGAGGCAAAAGGCAATCCAGTATGAAAAGTTTCCGCAAGACACTGACAAATAATCGACTTATGAGGAGTTCTGCCGTTACTGGAGCAATCACAGCCAGTTGGTTTTTGCTCCAAACTGTGTTGCTAACAACTCCAGGGCTAGCTCAAGCAGGCCGCAACTCCCTCACTTACGGTGAGCTCTTGCGGAAAATTGATGCGGGCCAAGTATCGCGGGTTGAGGTCGATCCAACCCAAAATGTCGCTAGAGTGCGATTGGAGGGGGAGAAAAAAACCGACACGATGCAGGAAGTGCCTCTGTTGGAGCAAAATCCAGAGTTGGTGGAGCGCCTCCGAGCCAATGACGTTGACTTTGAAGTGCAGCCGTCTCCCGACAACAGTACAGCCGTGGGTTTGCTGGCCAATCTACTGTTGATTTTTCTGCTAATCGCGGGTTTGCTGATTATCCTGCGGCGCTCCACCAATTCCCCAGGTCAGGCGATGAACTTTGGTAAGTCGCGGGCTCGTTTCCAAATGGAAGCCAAAACAGGGGTCATGTTTGATGACGTGGCTGGCATTGAGGAAGCCAAGGAAGAACTCCAAGAAGTGGTTACTTTCCTCAAGAAGCCAGAACGCTTTACTGCCATTGGAGCGCGTATTCCTAAAGGAGTGCTGTTAGTTGGCCCCCCAGGAACAGGGAAGACCTTGCTAGCTAAAGCGATCGCGGGGGAAGCGGGAGTGCCCTTCTTCAGCATCTCTGGTTCTGAGTTCGTCGAAATGTTTGTTGGTGTGGGTGCGTCTCGCGTCCGTGACCTGTTCAAGAAAGCCAAAGAAAGTGCCCCTTGCATCATCTTCATTGATGAGATTGATGCGGTGGGTCGGCAACGGGGTGCAGGCATCGGTGGCGGCAATGATGAGCGGGAGCAAACCCTTAATCAGTTGCTCACCGAGATGGATGGCTTTGAAGGCAACAACGGCATCATCATCATCGCGGCCACCAACCGTCCTGATGTTTTGGATTCCGCTTTATTGCGTCCTGGCCGCTTCGATCGCCAAATTATGGTAGATTTACCCAGCTATAAAGGTCGCCTGGGAATTTTAGAAGTTCATGCTCGTAATAAGAAGCTAGCGCCAGAAATCTCTTTGGATACGATCGCCCAACGCACCCCTGGCTTCTCTGGAGCTGATCTGGCCAACTTATTGAATGAAGCCGCTATCTTGACCGCCCGACGGCGCAAAGATGCAGTTACACCTCTAGAAGTGGATGATGCGATCGATCGCGTCACTATCGGCCTAACACTCACGCCGTTACTTGACAGCAAGAAGAAGCGCCTAATTGCCTATCACGAAGTAGGTCACGCGCTCCTAATGACGCTGCTAGAGAAAACTGACCCTCTAGACAAAGTAACGATTATTCCCCGCTCTGGTGGAATTGGTGGATTTGCTAAACCTCTACCCAACGAAGAAACAATTGATGATGGTCTGTACAGCCGATCTTGGTTGATCGATCGCATCACCGTTTTCTTGGGTGGCCGTGCAGCGGAAGAAGAAGTGTTCGGTTACCATGAGGTCACTAAAGGCGCTTCGGGAGATATCCGGGCCGTGGCTGACTACGCGCGAGAAATGGTGACTCGCTACGGCATGTCTGACTTAGGACCATTTGCGCTCGAAAGCCAAAGCAGCGAAGTATTCTTAGGTCGAGATCTCATGAATCGCCCGAACGAATACTCTGAGGAAGTTGCCACTAAAATCGATCGCCAAGTCCGAGCGATCGTCTTTCAGTGCCATGAAAGAGCCCGCACTTTGTTACGAGAAAATCGGGCTTTGATGGATCGGCTGGTAGATACATTGCTCGATCAAGAAACGGTAGAAGGCGACCAATTCCGTCAGATTGTAGCTAAATACACGCAGTTGCCTAGCAAGCATCAGCCAGCAGCTCCGAGTGAAGTCAGTAGCAATAGCTACAGTTAATACCTGTAGTGCGGGCAACATGTCCGCACAGATTAGCTCATATCTCTTCCCTAAATTCAAAGATTAAACCTGAAAAAGAGAGTAAACAGATTTCTACGGCTGCTTACTCTCTTTCCTTTTTGGAATGCTTTAATTCAGGACGCTCAATAAGAACGCTTAATCAAGAACACTTAATTAGGAACGGCTAGAAACTGAGCGACCAGCTCTTTGCTGAGCATACATGGCCCGCAATACTAAGGCTGGATCAACCCACTGCCCAGAATATTTCATCCCCCAGTGGAGATGGGGGCCAGTGGTACGGCCTGTCATACCAACTCGGCCAATTCGGGTACCAGCGACTACTTGCTGACCTTCCCGCATCTGAATGCCACCTTCGCGATCGATCATGGAGCGACCACCATTGGCAGCTTCAACATGACCTCGCATGTGGCAGTAAATATGTTCCCACTCACCTGACTGAATGACGACTGAAGTACCGCAAGCACTATTATCCGACACCTCAACGACGGTACCATTCCACCAACTCCGGATGTAGCTACCTTCGGGAGCAGCCATATCTAAACCGTGGTGGAATTCCTGACTATAACCACTAGGAGATTGGCGATAGCCGAATGGAGACGTATAAGCTTGAAAATTCTCAACTGGGAAAGAAGCGCCTTGCCAAGTGCTGCCTGTTGCGACTTGACTGGCTTCAACTTCTACAGCTTTAGCGGTTTCCTGAGGCCAATCGGAGGCAACGAAGCCTGCTAAACCCAAACCCGCAATTAGTAGGTATTGTCCAATCCGAAGCATAGTTTTAGATTTTAGGGGCGACGCGGATGCTTGCTGCTTACTCCTCAACTGCTCAACAAACTTACAATTGCGTTTCTCCATACAACGTCCTTTGCGGATGACGAAATAATTTCCAAGGTTTCAATCAGGGGGCAGGATTGAGTCTGCTGTTGGTCAAGCACTCAGGTTATGTACGTCGATACACGCGTTTAAGTTCCTCAAGCGATCGCTCCTAGGATGAGAAGTTATTCGCTCAGAGCCTTTTCTTAGAGTCATTTTGTATTAAGAAGCACTAATAGCTATCAACGCTAACTCAGCGCTTCCGGAGTATATTACCCTAGGCCGCTGGCAAATCTATCAGGTCTTTATGTCAATTCGCTACAGAGTTGCTCGATCAGTGTGAATTTGTCTTTATATCTGTTACAACTTTTTACAGTCCACTAATTTTTACAACCTGCTGCCGTAGCCATGCAGATTAATATTTTTCCCATACCGTTGGTACTCGATACGACGGCGATCGCAGGGGCGAGTTTGTGGTCGCTAGCCTTATATTTAGGATTCTCACCCGTGAGCCAATGGGTAACAGAGCAAATCAATCGCTGGTTTAACTTCGCCGAGCGATCGCTCTACACATCAGAAGCCGAGTTTGAGCGGACTCGAAAAGGACGGGAAGCGCAAAATGCCTTCTACGCTTCAGTATTTAGCATCGTGCCGTTTCTCGGAGTTGGAGCGCTGTGCAACTACGGAGTCGAAATTAGTCTAGGTGAAAGCTGGGCTATCAGTTTAGGAATTTTGACTTGTATTGGCTGTGCTGTTTATGAATTGGGCCGCCGAGATGGGCAGGCTGCGGGGAAGTGAGAAAAAAGAAAGGATGAAGGAGGAGGGATGAGGGATGAAGGATGAGGGATGAGGGAGGAGGGATGAGGGATGAGGGATGAGGAGTTAGGGGAGAGGAGTTAGGGGAGAGGAGTTAGGAGTGAGGGGAAAGGGGAGAGGAGTTGAAGCCTAGTTCTTCAGTGACGATCTGACTGAGTTTTGTGGCGGCTCCGGGTTGGCCTCGAACACTGCGGAGGCGATCGCGGATTTGTTGCAATTGCTCAGGATGCTCCAGCAAGTCTAGGGCTAGATCTGCAACTTCTTGCGGCTGCACAATTCCCACTTTTTCTGGCACAATCTGCTCCTGCGCCCAGATATTGGGCCAAGCGAGCAGGCGTGGTTTACGGAGAAACCACCAATTGATCAGTTTGGCGAAATTGCTGCCTACACCAGGCAAGTTGACCAATAAGCCAGGAATGCCACCCCAAGCCCGCATCGCATCTGCTTGTTGCATGGGCACTAGCACAATCATGGGAACAGCCAGGGAACCCAACTCGGCAGTGTTTGCGCCGACTGTCGTGAGACAAAGTTGGCACTGTGAAAGTAGATCATAAGCAGGAAAATGCGTCCAAAGCTCTACCTGCAAACCTGCTGTTGTTTTTAGGTAAGGACGTTGGCTGTCTCCGGGCATCACTAAGTGAGCCTCTACACCACCAAATAATTGCGAAATTGGATTGTGCTGAGGATTAGCGAATCGGGCCAGAGTTGGTAGATCGAGGCTAGGTGCCACCGGAATGACGAAGCGGGTTTGGGGGCGGACAGCATGGATTTGCTCCGCGATCGCTAAGGTTAACGGAACGCCTTGAGCTAGTTTGGCTGGCTTAGACCCTGGTAATAAGCCAATCAGTTCTGTGTTTTTACTTGTGCTTGCATCTGTTAAATAGTTCTTAGGTCGATCGAAGGTGCCTGCCTCTGCCATTAAGTCACCCACGACGGTAAATTTGTGGGCTTGGGCGGGGGGAGCTTGAGCAGCAATTTCCGGTTTCATGACTCCAAAGCGATCGATCCAGCGTAGCCAACGAGCATCCCACTCGGCGTAGACCACGGTTCTGTACCCAAGCCGCCTACCAATCACAACTGGAAAAAACTGATCGCCGCCTAGAAATAAAACCACCCCGCGATCGCGCCATTCCCAAGCGTCTACAGTTTTACCAGATAGCAAAAACGCAGCGAAATGCTCAGCCGATTGGACTCGGTCAACTTCTCGGTAGCTTTGCGCGATCGCGGCTTCTTGGCCGCTAGCATTAGGGCAAGGAGATAAAACAACCGAAATCCGAACTTGGGCGCGATCATCCCCAAGTTGCGCTCTCAATGCCCTAACCACAGGTTTCACCCAGGTGGATAGCTCTCCAGGCCCATTGGAGAGAATCAAAATATCAACAGCAGACACTAATTTGCTTCTCCTGTCCTTAAGAATAGCGATCGCGGTCTTAGCACTCGGTCAGTTTGCACCACAGCCACTCCTCCTAGGATAAATTTTTCCTAGAGCGACTTTGATCGCTTGATTTGATCAACCTACAGATCCACTTACAGAAGTAGATGCGATCGCTCAGCTTGAATTCAATCCATTCACACTTCTTTGTGTATGTCTAGATAGGGATCGTAAGCCATGACAGACTTGATCGCTGCATCTAAACAGGGAAACATAGCCCAAGTAGAAGCCTTACTAGCTCAAAAAGCAGACGTAAATGCTCAAGATGAGGAAGGCTCAACCGCTTTAATCGCAGCGGCAGAAGCAGGGCATGCGGATGTGGTTGCAGCCCTGCTGAACCAAGGTGCAGCAGTCAACGCTCCAGACCCAGATGGCTGGTCTGCTTTAATGGGTGCGGCTGCGACTGGGCATCTCCTGATTGTCCAATTGCTGCTCAATAAAAACGCAGAAGTTAATGCTAAAACCAATTTCGGTTTGACGGCGCTAATGAGTGCTGCTGCTAAAGGCCATCCGGAAGTTGTAAAAACTTTGTTAGCTAGTGGCGCTGACATTGATGCCAAGGATAACCATAATTGGACTGCTTTTGTTTGGGCGGCGGAAGAAAAGCAGACAGAGGTAATGGAGCTACTAAAGCAAGCCCGTCTAGGTTCCTAGCATTGTCACAAGCCAAATAACTATTTGAATAAGCGGTAGTTCCAGTAAATTTTGGCAAGACCGCATAAATTAGCTTTTTTCGTGAATTTGGTTATTAGCACACAAAATCAAAAGCTTTAAGACTGAAGCAATCAATCGAATTAAAGGAGCGGCTTCTAATACGTTAAATCCTTAAATTCCTGCCAAAAATAAATTTTTTTGGGAAAATTAACACCTAAAAAGCTACCAAATTATTAATTATTTCTCAAAATAATTATTGTCAGTCCAGGCGATGCAGCCAACTTGTCCCTTTGCCTGTTGAGGTTTTGCTACCCTACCTGAGTCTCTCAAGAAAATTTTATACAGAAAAGTTAAGAAATATTAAAAACATATGAGTGATTGCACTTGCTTATTGTAAATAAATGTAAAGAAATTTCTCAGTTTTTTTATCAAATTGTGTCAGTTAGCTGTCAAACTGCTCACTTGGCAAGGATTTTCTGGTAAAAACACTCATGGGCCACTAATTTGTCTCACCGTTCAAAACCTTGCTTCTATCCTAGCGTTGGGTTTTACAAGACATGTCCAAGATGAGGCACCTTTGGTGAAACAAGCCCAAGTTGTCCCGTGAGTGGCTGAAAGGCGAATGGGTGGAAAGCTGGAGTCATATCCTTTCCCAGCCGATCCCGAGTGATGCCAATAAGAGAACACGTATAACAAGGAGCCCAACCGCATGTTCACCCACGTCAAGCCCACCGTTCGACACATTGCGCCTGACAACATCCAAGGGCGCTCTCTCATTAAGGTGGTCTATGTCGTGCTAGAGCCGCAGTATCAGAGTTCTCTCTCAGCAGCGGTTCGCTCTATTAACAAGAACAATCCCAATGTGGCGATCGAGATCAGCGGTTACTTGTTGGAAGAACTCCGCAGCCCTGAGAATCTTGAAGCGCTTGAGCAAGATGTCGCCAACGCCAATATTTTCATTGCGTCACTGATTTTTATTGAAGAGTTGGCAGAAAAAGTGGTTGCGGCAGTAGAACCGCACCGCGATCGCCTGGATGTGGCCGTGGTCTTCCCTTCCATGCCAGAAGTCATGCGCCTGAACAAAATGGGCACCTTCTCAATGGCGCAGTTGGGCCAGTCAAAGAGCGCGATCGCCCAGTTCATGCGGAAGCGCAAAGAAAAAGCTGGTTCGGGTTTCCAAGACGGCATGTTAAAGCTGCTGCAAACCTTGCCCAAGGTGCTAAAGTACCTGCCAATGGACAAGGCGCAGGATGCCCGCAACTTCATGCTCAGCTTCCAATACTGGCTCGGCGGCTCTCAGGAAAACCTAGAAAACTTCCTGCTGATGCTGAGCGATAAATACGTCGCCAAGGGAGTGGGTCAGCAGAGCTTCGCGCCTTTGCAATACCGCGATCCTGTCACCTACCCTGATATGGGCATCTGGCATCCCCTCGCCCCTGCCATGTACGAGGATGTCAAAGAATACTTCAACTGGTACAACAACCGCACCGACATTTCTGCCGACCTCAAAGATCCGTTGGCTCCTTGTGTGGGTTTGGTGCTGCAACGGACACACCTAGTCACAGGTGACGATGCTCACTATGTGGCAATGGTGCAAGAACTGGAGTGCATGGGCGCACGGGTTATTCCCGTCTTTGCAGGCGGTCTGGATTTCTCCAAGCCCATTGATGCCTACTTCCAAGACCCGATCGCCAAAACCACGATCGTTGATACTGTCGTTTCTTTAACTGGATTTGCTCTAGTAGGTGGCCCCGCACGGCAAGATCATCCCAAAGCGATCGAGTCTTTGAAACGCTTGAACCGTCCCTACATGGTGGCGTTGCCGCTGGTCTTCCAAACGACAGAAGAATGGCAAGATAGCGACCTCGGTCTGCACCCGATCCAAGTGGCATTGCAAATTGCGATCCCGGAACTCGATGGCGCGATCGAGCCGATTATTCTCTCTGGTCGGGATGGTGCTACGGGTAAAGCGATCGCTCTGCAAGACCGAATTGAAGCAGTGGCTCAACGGGCGATGAAGTGGGCCAGCCTCCGCCGCAAACCCAAAGTAGACAAGAAACTAGCAATCACCGTTTTCAGCTTCCCACCGGACAAAGGTAACGTCGGCACTGCTGCTTACCTGGATGTCTTTGGCTCCATCTACAAAGTGCTGGAAGCCATGAAGCAAAATGGTTACGACGTACCGGAATTACCTGAGTCTCCAGAAGCACTGATGCTAGAGGTGATTCATGATGCTCAAGCTCAGTACAACAGCCCCGAACTCAACATCGCCTACAAGATGTCGGTGCCTGAGTACGAGGAGCTAACACCTTACCATGAGCGCCTACATGAGTCTTGGGGACCTGCACCCGGACACCTCAACACCGATGGTCAAAACCTGCTGATCTACGGCAAGCACTTTGGCAATGTGTTTATTGGGGTGCAGCCTACCTTTGGCTACGAAGGTGATCCGATGCGGTTGCTGTTCTCCCGCTCGGCTAGCCCTCACCACGGCTTTGCTGCCTACTACACCTACCTGGAGCAGATCTGGAAAGCCGATGCAGTGCTACACTTTGGTACCCACGGCTCCTTGGAGTTCATGCCCGGTAAGCAAATGGGGATGTCGGGTGAGTGCTACCCCGATAACTTGATCGGTAACATCCCCAACCTCTACTACTACGCCGCTAACAATCCTTCAGAAGCTACGATCGCCAAGCGCCGCTCTTACGCTGAAACGATCTCTTACCTCACACCTCCTGCCGAAAATGCGGGCCTCTACAAAGGGTTAAAAGAGCTAAGCGAACTAATTGCTTCTTACCAAACCCTGAAAGATAGCGGTCGCGGCGTCCCCATCGTCAACACGATTATGGACAAGTGCCGGATCGTCAACTTGGACAAAGATATTGCCCTGCCCGATCAAGATGCCAAAGATATGACGGCAGAAGAGCGGGACAATATTGTAGGCATGGTCTACCGCAAGTTGATGGAGATCGAATCGCGCTTGCTGCCCTGTGGCCTGCATGTGATTGGCAAACCACCCACTGCTGAAGAAGCGATCGCGACTCTGGTCAATATTGGGGGACTCGATCGCCCTGAAGAAGAAGTCAAGAGCTTACTGCGGATTATTGCTGAGAGCATTGGTCGCGACATTGACGACATCTACAAGAACAGCGATCGCGGTATGCTCGAAGATGTCCAACTGTTGCAAGACATCACCCTGGCCTGCCGTGCTGCTGTCGCTGCCTTGGTGAAAGAGCAAACTGATGCCGATGGTCGAGTCTCCAAAGTCTCGGTGCTCAACTTCTTCAACATGGGTCGCAAAGAACCCTGGATTGAAGCCTTGCAGCAAGCGGGCTATCCCAAAGTCAACACTGACGACATCAAGCCCCTGTTTGAGTACCTAGAATTCTGCCTCAAGCAAATCGTGGCAGATAACGAACTCGGTGCTTTGCTCAAAGCCCTCGAAGGTGAATACGTCCTTCCTGGCCCCGGTGGTGATCCCATTCGCAACCCGGATGTGCTGCCCACAGGTAAAAACATTCACGCCCTTGACCCTCAATCGATTCCCACGACAGCAGCAGTACAAGCCGCTCAAATCGTGGTCGATCGTCTCTTGGCTCGGCAAAGAGCAGAAAACAACGGTCAATGGCCCGAAACCGTTTCCTTCGTCCTCTGGGGGACAGACAACATCAAGACCTACGGTGAATCCTTAGCGCAGGTAATGCTGTTGGTAGGGGTACGGCCTGTCGCTGATGCTCTGGGACGGGTCAACAAGCTGGAGATGATCCCCCTAGAAGAACTCGGTCGGCCTCGCGTGGATGTGGTCGTGAATTGCTCCGGGGTGTTCCGTGACTTGTTCATCAACCAAATGAACCTGCTCGATCGCGCCATTAAGATGGCTGCTGAAGCGGATGAACCTTTAGAGATGAACTTTGTCCGCAAGCACGCAATGAAGCAAGCCGAAGACATGGGCATCAACCTGCGGCAAGCAGCGACTCGCGTGTTCTCAAATGCTTCTGGTTCTTACGCGGCCAATGTCAACCTGGCTGTGGAGAACAGCACTTGGGAAGCTGAATCCGAACTCCAAGACATGTACTTGGCCCGCAAGTCTTTTGCCTTCAACTCCGATAACCCGGGGATGATGGAGCAAGACCGCAGTTTGTTTGAGTCAGCCTTGAAGACGGTGGATGTCACCTTCCAAAACCTGGACTCCTCTGAGATCTCTCTCACAGATGTGTCCCACTACTTTGACTCCGATCCCACCAAAGTTGTGGCGCGGCTCCGGGGCGATGGCACAGCTCCTGCTTCCTTCATTGCAGATACCACAACTGCTAACGCTCAAGTGCGAACCCTCTCGGAAACCGTGCGTCTGGATGCTCGCACTAAGATGCTGAACCCCAAGTGGTACGAAGGGATGCTCAGCCACGGCTACGAAGGCGTGCGGGAACTCTCCAAGCGTTTGGTAAACACGATGGGTTGGTCGGCGACCGCTGGTGCAGTGGACAACTGGATCTACGAAGATACCAATGCCACATTTATCCAAGACGAAGAAATGCGGAAGCGGTTGCTGAACCTCAATCCCCACTCGTTCCGCAAGATGGTTTCCACACTGCTAGAAGTCAACGGTCGCGGCTACTGGGAAACCAGCGAAGAAAACCTCGATATGCTCCGCGAACTGTATCAGGAAGTGGAAGACCGTATTGAAGGGGTTGAATAGTCAGGCGAGCTGTTAATTTTTTAGTCTGCTTAAACAGTTAGCGCCAGTGAGTTAGTTAATCTGCTGAGGGGAGGCATATTTGAGCCTCCCTTTTTGCTTGCGTTAAATTAAAGGCATCTGTTTGTGGAGTGCTGCGATCGCGCCATGACTAGCTTTACGGTTGACTTCAATTCGGTAATTGACCTAACCGACGAGCAATTCTATCAGCTCTGTCAGAAAAATCGTGATTTGAAATTTGAACGCTCTGCGACGGGAGAACTGATCATCATGGCACCCACGGGAGGAGATACGGGAAGAAGCAACTTTGAAATTTCGGTTGAGTTGGGCATCTGGAACCGCCAAGCGAAATTAGGAGTTGCTTTTGATTCTTCCACAGGCTTTAAGCTGCCTAACGGTGCCAATCGTTCTCCCGATGTCGCTTGGATTCAGCAGGCACGATGGAATGCTCTTACAGCTGAGCAAAAAGCAGGATTTATTCCTCTCTGTCCAGACTTTGTGATTGAGTTGGTATCGCCCAGCGATCGCTTGACCACAGTACAAGAAAAAATGCAGGAATATCGTGAGAATGGAGTACAGCTGGGTTGGTTGCTCGATCGCAGTTCTCAACAAGTAGAAATTTACCGTCGCGATCGCGATGTGGAGATTCTAGAATCACCTCTAACGCTTTCAGGGGAAGGGATACTGCCTAGGTTTGTGCTCAGTCTTGATTCTGTTTGGTAAAAGAGCGATCGCTCTCAACACGCCAATTGCTGGGATATCCTCTCTTGGACGACAGTGTTTTAACGGTTTCTGGCAAGATTAGGGCATGTTGAGGAGATCAGATTAAACTAGCAGTCTCCCTAACCGCTTCTCGCAGCCGCTCCACATCGCGCATCGGGGGTGCGCCAAAGAGCCGCTTGTACTCTCGGTTAAAGTGTGAGGCATCGTCATAACCTACACGATAAGCCGCACTGGTCGCATCCAGGTTTTGCCCCAACATCAGACGGCGAGCCTCTTGAAGCCGCAGTTGTTTCTGAAACTGCAAGGGACTCATGGCCGTGACCGACTTGAAGTGGTGGTGAAAGCCCGAGACACTCATGCCCAGCTCTCGGGCGACATCTTCAATCCGAAGCGGCTGGTTAAAGTCTTGACGCAGTCGATCGACGGCTCTGGCGATGTGGTGGGTGTAGCCACCGAGAACGGCAATCTGACGCAGCCGCACTCCTTGCTCTCCCATCAGGAGCCGATAAATAATCTCCCGCTTAATGAGTGGTGCCAGGACATGTGCTTCAGCAGGGGAATTTACTAACCTGACAAGCCGCACCACAGCATCCAACAGGTCTGCATCCAATAGACTCACATCAATCGCTTTCACACTGGCACCGCGTTGTGCTGAGGGATAGCCTGCCTCAACCATGGCTGAACCCACGAGAGTAGGGTCGAGATCGAGCCGAAGTCCCAGGTACGGTCTTTCCTGGGTTGCTTCTAGGATTCGGCTGGCAATCGGCAGTTCGACCGTCCCCAGCAAATAATGCATTGGGTCGTACTGATAGCGATCGCCCCCCAGTAGTACTTCTTTGCTGCCCTGAGCAATCACACAAAAGGCAGGAATCGAGACACTATGGATGCATTCCGAAGGAGAGGAGATGCGATAAAAGTGCAATCCTTTCAGTGGCTCGATCGTTCCATCCTGACGGATTGCTTGGGCAATTCGCTCCGTTAGTTCCTCTCGGTTGGCTCGCGCTCTGTCTGCTTCGCGCTTTGCCTGTGGGTCATTCATCAACGCTCCACCGGACTTTTCACTCATTCTTGTAGCGTTCATTTCTTATGCCCGTTCAAATTGATTTATGGACACATCAAGGTCTAGAAAGGATTTGGTAGCTAAGCCTGCATAAGAATCTAGCGTGACTTGGATCGAAGCTGGTGCAAGTTTGCAGGATTGTACAACCATCCTAGACAATCATCCTATTGCTTGCCTTTCAGGGTTCCTAGAATGAGGTTAAAGCAATGAAGCGTGACTCCGGCTGCTTGTAAGCGTCTGGATTTTTCTTCAAGAGAACATTCAAGTTTGTTTGGTTAAGCGCTTCTCAGGATTGCACGAGAAGCATCATTAAATCCACGGCAGGCATCCGTCGCTGTGGGAAAGCTCTGCACGGCTAAACACAAACATGGAGAAACGAAAATGAAACGGCTCGCAATACCTGTCATGACATTATTTGCTTTGGGGTTTGCACAGGCAGGACATACACAAGTCTCATCTAGCGATCTCACACAGACTGTAGAAATCACGCGGAGTGGTGCACAGCCTTCCACCGCAGGATCAGCCGACTATTTCACAGGTCCTGTACGCATCAACCCTCTTTTTCCGGTGCACGATCCGTCACGCACATCTGGTGCAAGTGTCGCCTTTGAGCCTGGTGCCCGAACTGCATGGCATACACATCCGCTGGGGCAGACCCTGCTTGTGACGGCTGGAGTTGGCTGGGTTCAGCAATGGGGTGAACCAATCCAGGAAATCAGACCCGGTGATGTCGTCTGGATTCCACCGGACGTAAAGCACTGGCACGGAGCCACAGCTGCCACAGCCATGACTCATATTGCCATTCACGAGGCGCTCAACGGCAGCCCTGTGGACTGGATGGAACAGGTCAGCGACGAGCAGTATGAGGGGAGATCCTGAGGCTTTTGAGATACCTTCCTGCTATCGGAAAAATTGACGGTGACATCGAGGCATTGAAAGTACCTGGTTCTGTAGAAGTGACGATCGAGTTGCAATCGCAATAAAGCGGCCACAGCAAGGAAGCGGCTTGCGACGATTGAACCGAAGTGAACCCATCAGACAAACCCACATTTACAAAGAAATCCATGAAATACCGTGTTTTAATACCAACTCTCTTGATGAGTGCGATCTGTACAACAGCAGCATTTGCGATCGACCAAACACGCGCCTCGCGTCAAATCTCCCAAACACCCGTACAGCAGCCTGCTGTGGTCGAGGGGGCAGAAAACTTCTACAAGAGCGGCCAAGTAACGATGCAAAGAGTGACGTTCAGAAACCAATACAACATGCAGGTTGTTGGGAATCTCTTCATTCCTAAAGACTTGGATCAGAACACCAATCATCCGGCAATCATTGTCGGGCACCCAATGGGCGCAGTCAAAGAACAGAGCGCCAATCTGTATGCCCAAAAGCTGTCTGAGCAAGGATTCATCACCTTGTCCCTTGATTTATCCTTCTGGGGCGAGAGTGAAGGGCAGCCTCGCAACGTTGTTACGCCGGATATTTATGCTGAGGATTTTAGTGCTGCGGTCGATTTTCTGGGCACTCAGTCATTTGTTGATAGAAACCGGATTGGCGTTCTTGGGATTTGCGGCAGCGGCAGCTTCGTCATCAGCGCTGCCAAGATCGACTCGCGCATGAAGGCGATCGCGACGGTCAGTATGTATGACATGGGTGCAGCCAGCCGTAACGGGCTGAGACGTTCTACAACCCTCGAACATAGGAAGCAAGCGATCGCACAGGCGGCTGAGCAACGCTATGTGGAGTTCACGGGCGGCGAAACCCAATACACAGGCGGAACCGTGCATGAACTGAATGAGAACTCCACCGCGATTGAGCGTGAGTTTTATGACTTCTACCGCACTGCCAGGGGCGAATACACCCCCAAAAGTTCGTCACCGCAACTGACAACCCATCCGACACTGACCAGCAACGTCAAATTCCTGAACTTCTACCCGTTCAATGACATTGAGACCATTTCGCCCCGTCCCATGCTGTTCATCACAGGTGATAACGCCCATTCGAGGGAGTTCAGCGAAGATGCCTATCAACGCGCAGCCGAACCAAAGGAACTCTACATCGTTCCAAACGCGGGACATGTCGATTTGTACGATCGGGAGAACCTGATTCCTTGGGACAAGCTTGCGTCCTTTTTCAATCAACATCTCAGTCGGTAAGCAAGAAACTGTCGTTTTAATGCAGGAGAGAATATGCTATCTAACTCGAATGGAAGCTTCACAGGAAAAGTTGCGTTTGTGACTGGAGCAGCAAGCGGCATTGGTCGCGAGGCAGCGCTGACGTTTGCCCGTGAAGGCGCTAAGGTCGTAGCTGCTGACATTTCAGAACAGGGTAATCAAGAAACGGTACACCTGATTGAAGACCAGGGCGGACAGGCAATTGCTGTCAAGTGCGACGTAACGCGAAGCGAGGACATAAAGGCGGCTCTGGACAAGACCGTTGAGGCTTTTGGGCGATTGGACTTCGCCTTTAACAATGCGGGCATCGAGCCAAGAAATCCGGCTCCGACTGCGGAATACGAGGAAGAGGAGTGGAATCGGATCATCGACATCAACCTGCGCGGCGTTTTCCTGTGCATGAAGCACGAGATCCCACTGATCCTTAAACAGGGAGGCGGTGCGATCGTCAACACGTCGTCGGGAGCAGGAATCATCGGCATCAAGGGTAGTCCCGCGTACACTGCCGCGAAGCATGGTGTAATTGGTCTCACCAAGGCGGCAGCCCTCGACTACGCCGCACAGAACATCCACATCAACGCCGTCTGTCCCGGCTACATCGACACCCCAATGATGGGTCGCTTCACGGGCGGCACAGACGAAGGGCGATCGCAGGTGATTGCGGAGGAGCCGATTGGACGGATGGGCAAGCCTGAGGAGATCGCTGCGGCTGTCGTCTGGCTGTGCTCGGATGCGGCTGCCTTCATGGTTGGACACGCTATGGTCATCGACGGTGGTCAAACGGTGCAGTAATGGTCGGAGACAAAAGAACCGTTTTTGCTGATGCCACATCGAACCGTCGGTATGCCCTTATCCGCTGATTAGCAAGTCTACTCTTGCGGAACCCAGTAGTTAATAAAAAGAGAGGAAATAAGATGATTAAAGACAAAGTTACGATTATTACCGGCGCGTCATCAGGGATTGGTGAAGCAACTGCAAAATTGCTGGCAAGTAAAGGCGCGAAAGTTCTATTGGGTGCGCGACGCGAGGACAAATTAAAACAACTGGTTGATGAAATTCAAAGTGCTGGTGGACAAGCCGTCTATCAAGTGATGGATGTGGTTAACCCCTCGGATAACGCTGCGATCGTCAAGCTTGCCGAGGAAACCTTTGGAAGTGTCAATGTTATTTTCTTGAACGCTGGCATCATGCCAACTTCTCCACTTTCTGCATTGAAAGCTGATGAATGGAATCAAACGGTTGATATCAATATCAAGGGTGTCCTCAATGGTATCGCGGCTGTATTGCCAACGTTTGTCAGCCAAAAGTCTGGGCATGTGATCACCACTTCATCGGTTGCTGGATTAAAAGCGTATCCAGGAGGTGCAATCTATGGTGGAACGAAATGGTTTGTACGCGATTTCATGGAAGTTCTTCGCATGGAGTCTGCCCAAGAAGGGACTAACATTCGGACTGCGACCATTTACCCTGCTGCAATTAACACTGAGTTGTTAAATCAGATTACTGATCAGGATGCGGCTGAAAAAATGACCAAGTTGTATGAGCAACATGGCATCTCACCCGATCGAGTCGCTAATGTGGTGGCGTTTGCGATCGACCAGCCAGAAGACACAAACGTGAACGAATTTACGATCGGTCCAACCACGCAACCCTGGTAAGGATGGGCTGGCGGTTAGCCTGAGGGCGATCGCAGATCAATAGGGTGATCATGCAAAAGCACAAACTTGACAACTACTCGCAGAGGGGGTGAGTGTGGAGACCAACCGATTAGAGGCATTCAGCGACGGCGTATTCGCGATCGCCATCACCCTGCTAGTACTCGAAATCAAAGTGCCGCCAACTGATACAGCGATTGGGGCAGCACTCCTCCAAGTCTGACCATCTTACCTTGCCTACGTGGTCAGCTTTCTGGTGATCGGTGCCATCTGGATCAACCACCACGCCATGTTTCACCACATCGTTCGCGTAGATGGAACGCTGTTGCTGCTGAACGTCCTCCACCTGATGCTAATCGCATTCCTACCGTTCCCAACCGCCGTGCTCGCCGAAGCATTTCACCGGGGAACAGACGAGCCAATTGCTGCTGCCTTCTATGGTGGGATTTTGACCGTGATTGGTATCTTCGTCAACATTATGTGGCGGTATGCAACTCGTGGAGGGCAGTTGCTCAGTCCTCACACCACGCCAACAAAGATACGGAAGCTCAATCGGCAGTTCCTTGTTGGACCGATCGTTTATGCGATCGCCACCGGGATTGCGCTGGTCTTCCCCTAGCTGGCGGTGCTGATCTTCGTTCTCCTTAATCTCTTCTATCTGTGGCCTCGCTGGGGTCATAAGACCGCCCCGTCTCGCATTGATGACCTCACAGTAAGCAGCGATCGCGGCGAAAACGACTGATGACAACGAGATCGACAGCGAACAACATTAATTCCACATCAATGGAGAAAACTAATGCAAATACGCAAACTTGAAAATAGCAATCTGGAAGTCTCCGCGATCGGACTCGGCTGCATGGGCATGAGCTTTTCCTATGGTCTGCCTGCCGATAAGAGGAGATGATTTCATTGATCCGTTCAGCCGTTGATCGCGGCGTCACATTCTTCGATACTGCTGAGGTTTACGGTCCATTCACCAATGAAGAACTTGTGGGTGAAGCGATCGCCCCTTTGCGCGATCAAGTGGTAATTGCTACTAAGTTCGGGTTCAAACCTGCTTCCAACGACGAATCAAGATGGAGTGAGTTGGACAGCCGACCCGAACATATCAAGCAAGCGGTAGAAGGCTCGCTCAAGCGGCTCAAGGTCGAGGCGATCGACCTACTCTATCAGCACCGCGTTGACCCAAACGTGCCAATTGAAGACGTGGCAGGAGCCGTCAAGGAGTTAATTCAGGCAGGTAAGGTCAAGCACTTCAGCCTGTCCGAAGCAGGTGTGCAAACGATCCGTCGCGCCCACGCGGTTCAGCCAGTCACGGCTCTCCAGAGCGAATACTCGCTGTGGTGGAGAAAACCTGAAGCGGAAGTGATTCCGACCCTTGAGGAACTCGGCATCGGTTTCGTTCCCTATAGTCCGTTGGGTAAGGGTTTCCTCACGGGCAAGATGGACGAAAACACGACCTTTGGCAGCTCCGACTTCCGCAGCACTCTGCCTCGCTTCACACCGGAGGCTCTCAAGGCAAATCAAGCCCTGATTGATCTGCTCAGCAAGATTGCAGAACAGAAGCAGGCGACACCCGCCAGATCGCCCTTGCTTGGCTACTAGCCCAGAAGGCGTGGATCGTCCCGATTCCCGGCACCACGAAGCTGCATCGCCTGGAAGAAAACATCGGGGCAGTTTCAGTCGAACTCACGTCCGACGATTTGCGTGAGATCGAAAGTGCCGCCTCCCAAATTACCGTGCAAGGAGCCAGGTACCCCGAAAAGCTGGAGCAAATGACGGGTCGCTAAGCAGCAATTGCATGATGCTACTGCACGTGTTTTCAAGCTGTCCCCAACCTTTTTGCGCTCTCCTCATAGCCAAAATCAAATAAATGAGGATGTAAAATCTCGGCTAGGATTTCTAAGGAATCTACGAGTCGAGGGCCAGGACGGTTGAAATATTGATTGCCATCTGTAATATAAACATTGCCTGCTTGCACCGCTCGCAACGTTGACCATTCAGGATGTTTAGCTAAAGCGATCGCATCTTGATGAGTGCGTTCCAGGTCATAACCACAGGGCATCAAAATTATCACATCAGGGTCGGCAGTTACTAAGGCATCCCATTGCAACCAGGGCGAGTGCTGACCAACGATGCCAAATAAGGATTGGCCTCCGGCTAACTCAACTAACTCAGGTATCCAATTGCCTGCGGCCATCAACGGTTCGGCCCATTCAATACAAACCACCGTGGGGCGATCGCTAAGAGTTTTGGTTTTGGTTGCACAAGCTTCCACTCTTGCTTGTAGGTGGCTTAAGCTAGGTTGACTTTCGAGCCCCAAAGCGATCGCCACTCGTTCAATGTCATCCCAAACATCGTTTAGCGTATTGGGTTGTAGCGAGATAATTTGCGGTTGAGTCTGGGTAAGTGTAGCCACGGCTTGCTCAACATCAGCTAGATTGACAGCACAAACTTCACATTGAGCTTGGGTCAGAATGTGAGTCGGCTTTAACTGCTCTAAAACTTCAGTTTTAACTCGATAAACGCTGAGCGCGGATTGGAGCAAGTCAGTCACGCGATCGTGAATTTCTGCACTCGTACCTACCGGGTTAAATTTAGGTTCTGTGCAAACTGGACGGGTTTGAATCTCTACCGGATAATCACATTCGTGCGATCGCCCGACAATTTGATTGAGCAGACCTAACTGGGCCAGAATCTCAGTGGCACTAGGAATTAAAGAGACAATTCTTAGCTCTGGATTAACCATCAATATTGCTTCCCAAAAACCTATGGCTCATGTTGGTATGTTAGCGATCGCCCGTAACTGAAATTATTCTTGGAATTCACGCAACTGTTTTTGCATCTTGACATGCAGAATGCCTGCTTCGTCAAACACATCTCCAACTTGAACAAAGCCAAGTTTTTGGTACAAGTCTTTGATATACAGTTGAGCATGCAATTGCACTGTTTTGACTTGAGATTGAGTTAGAAACTCAAGTGCAGCCTCCATAATTTGACGACCAATTCCTTGGTTGCGAAATTCTGGTAAAACAGCAAGCCGCTCGATCTTAACGGTTTGCTCATTTAAGTGCCGCAGCCGCGTTGTACCCACAGCGTGGCCATTAATAGAAGCTAGAATGTGTTGACTCTCCGCATCTAGTCCATCAAAATCTAGCGCTGGAGTAACACCTTGCTCGACTTGAAAAACTAAGTGTCGAATGGTTTGAATCAACGTTTTAGCTTCGGTATAGGCCACAACTACCAGCTTTAAGTTCGCCATTAGCCGTCACTCCGCATCCTCGAATTGCAATTAGTCCACGCCTTCGAGTGGGGCAAAGCCTTGCCGCTGGATATTCTCTGTGACCGCATAGGGTTCTAAAAATTGCAGTAGATAATCGGGGCCACCTGCTTTGGAGCCAACCCCAGAGAGCTTGAAGCCGCCGAAAGGTTGCCGGGCTACGATCGCGCCTGTAATGCCTCGATTGATGTACAAATTGCCCACTTCAAACTCGGTCTGAGCTTGCTGGATGTGAGAGGGAGTGCGAGAGTAAAGACCACCTGTAAGCGCAAACTGCGTACCATTGGCGATCGCCACAGCTTCAGCAAAATTCTGCGCCCGAATCACCGATAAAACTGGCCCAAAAATTTCTTCCTGGGCGATCGCGGCGGTAGGAGCGACTTCGCTAAAAACCACAGGCCCCACAAAATATCCTGTGTCTGGAGTTGGCATTTCTAAAGCAACTTGGGCTTCAGATTTGCCTTGTTCGATATAACTCTTGATGCGATCGCGGGCCATAGCATCAATGACAGGCCCAACTTGAGTACTAGGATGAGCCGCATCCCCCACATTCAGCGATCGCGTTGCTTCTACTAGTCGAGCCACAAACCCTTCGTAGATTGGCTCCATCACAATGACTCGTGAGCAAGCAGAGCATTTTTGACCGCTATAGCCAAAGGCTGACTGCACCACACCTTGCACCGCTTGGTCCAAATCAGCGCTTTCATCAATAATGATGGCGTTTTTGCCACCCATTTCAGCAACTACCCGTTTGAGGTGTCTTTGTCCTGGTTGCAAAATGGCAGCATCCGCATAAATGCGGCAACCCACCTCTTGAGATCCGGTAAACGTAATCATGTGGACATCCGGGTGTTTCACCATATAAGCGCCAGCGGTTGATCCTTTGGCTGGCACATACTGAAAAACGCCTTTGGGAATGCCCGCCTCCACCAAGATTTCGGTCAGTTTAGCAATAATCACCGAGGAAACTTCGGCAGGTTTGAGTAGGGTGCAGTTACCTGCTACTAATGCTGCCACAGCCATCCCGGTCGGAATTGCCAAAGGGAAATTCCAAGGGGAAATCACTAGCACAATACCTCTGGGTCGGTAGTGGTAGCGATTGGTTTCACCCGCTAAATCGTAACTATGCCCTGGCTCCAGCCGCTCCATCTCATCAGCGTAATAGCGGCAGAAATCGATCGCCTCGGAGACTTCGCCATCTGCTTCCCGCAAGGGTTTGCCAACTTCCAGCACAATCCAAGCAGCTAGCTCAGCGCGTCGTTGGTTGAGCAAATCAGCAGCTTTGCGGAGAATATTCGCTCGTTGCTCAGCAGGGGTGCGTTGCCAAGCTGGGAATGCTGCCTTGGCCGCTGCGATCGCCTCATCTGCTTGAACCTGACTCATCAAACCAATGCGGCCAATCACTTCTGTGGGATTAGAAGGATTAACAGAATCTACCTGAGCTTCTGTCTGCTGATATTCGCCGTTAATCAGTGGCCAGTAAGCTTTGCCTAACTGCTGCTGCACCGTGGCGATCGCCTTTAGAGCAGGTTGCCGTTGGGCTAAATCAGCATAGTCGGTGTCAGGAACATTCTGAAAATGAGCCTGATGAGTAGAAACCGGAAGTGAAGCGGTGTCTGCTTGATCCGCTGACGTCACTTGTGGAGGTGCCAAAAGTTCTGCGATCGGTCGCTCTTCGAGATTTTGGCGCAGGAAAGAACTGTTGGCGGTGTTTTCCAGCAGACGACGAATCAGGTAAGCCATCCCTGGAATCAAGTCACCATAAGGACAATAAACTCGTACTCGATATCCCTGCTCAACCAGAGCTTTGGCAAATTTATCTGCCATGCCGTAGAGCACCTGCAACTCAATCCGCCGCCGAGGAATCTTGAGAGTTTGGGCGATCGCGATCGCATAAGCCTGCGATCGGACGTTGTGGCTCCCGATCGCCGCATAGAGATATTCGTGGTTTTCTAGCAAGATGCGTGTCAGGGCCTCAAAGTTAGCATCCGTGGAAGATTTATCCCGATAAACAGGTTCTGGCCAATCTTTTTGCGCGGCCTTGATAATCTCTTGGTCCCAATAAGCACCTTTGACCAAGCGCACAGTAACGGGATAGCCACGTTCCTTGGCCCAAGCCACTAAACCTTGTAAATCTTGTTCACTATCTCGTAAGTAAGCTTGCAAAGTTATGCCAATATCGGTACGACTGCGAAACTCCTCTTCCATCAAGATTTGCTTGAGAATCGCTAGGGTCAAATCTTTGTAAACATACTGCTCCATATCAAAGTGAACCGCAGCCCCAAGCTCCTTGGCTCGTCGTAAAAGAGTCCGGATGCGATCGCTCACTTTGGCTTCGCTGCCTTGATCATCCAACGGATCGAATTGGGAATAAAACGCGGTCAGCTTGACCGAAACCTGAACTTTCTCAAGTTCCTCCCCCTCTGATTGGTCGATTGCTTCAACCTTTGACCAAGTTTTGGCAGCATTGGTCAACTGGGTAATCAAGTCTAAATAGCGATCTAAATAGGATTGTGCTTCTACTTCTGTGATCACCGCTTCACCGAGCAAGTCAACGGTAAAGGCCATCTTGTCTTTCCGCAGTCGTTCGATCGTTTTTAAGACTTGCTTGACGCTTTCCCCAGCAATGTATTTATGCGCCAGAGTTTCTACCGCAGTTGAAACGGTTGTAGCTGCAACTTGTCCTGGCAGCGAATCTGGACTGGCAAAGTTGAGCAAGCCTTTAAGCGCTACTGGTAACTCCACACTGGAGTCTCCTAAATACTCTTGTAAATGTCGAGCAATCTCAGTTTTGCTACGCAGGGATGGTAAGCAGTCAATGAAGCGAAAGAGCTGTACCCGCAACCCAGGATTACTCATAGCCCAAGCCAGCAACTTGTCATCCCAGCGCATTTGGTCGCGCATTTGAGCAAAAAAGGAGCGACTTTCTCGCGAGGCTGTCAACAGTTGTTGGGCGATCGCTTGAGTCAGTTGTTCTAATGCTTGAACTTGAATTTCGTCGGCTCGACTGGAGATGTGGACAACCATAGATACAAGGCTCCCATTTGCCAAAAAGCTGCGGGTACGATCTCTCTACTTCCTATTGTGAGCGCTGAAATGCAAATGCGCTGGAAGCTTCGTTGTTACTCTAGGACTAGTTGGCTCACCAGCCTGTGCTCTACTTAGCAAACCGCTGACAGAGCCGCTAGTCACAAAGCTGCATTAGTTAAAAGTTGTTCTCGATCTGTGTCGTGACATTGAGGAATTTAAAACTTTGCGATCGCCCGCCGTCTCTAAAGAGTTACAGCAAAAAGTCCTGTTAATTCACGATCGCCTATGCTCACAGTACGGTTGCCCCATTCCGTTCTTTCACGATCTAGACCCCCTCAGTGAGTTGGTTTCAGCGCTGCTGTCTCACCGGACTCGTAACGCAGATTCCGCCTGCGCCTTTAAACAGTTGGTCTCCCACTTTCCGGAGTGGTCAGCCGTTCGAGATGCCCCAATTCAGGAAATGCAAACCGCGATCGCACCTTGTACCTGGCCTGAACAAAAAGCCCCTCGCATTCAGCAGATACTGCGTTTAATCAGCGATCGTCACAATGGCGAGCTATCCCTAGACTTTCTAGCAGAATTACCAGTCACCCAAGCAAGGGCATGGCTAGAGTCGCTACCTGGTGTAGGCCCTAAAACAAGCGCAGCCGTGTTGTTATTTAGTCGGTTGCGTCGCCCCGCTTTACCCGTAGATAGCCACCATCATCGAGTAGCCGTGCGCCTAGGTTTGATTCCAACTAATACTGCCGTGGGGCCAGCGCATGCTCTCCTAGAAGCCCAGCTTCCTCCCGATTGGAACGCTCAGCAAGTCTACGACAATCACGAAGTTCTAATGCTGCACGGTCAGCGCTGCTGCTACTACCGGAATCCTGCTTGCGATCGCTGCCCAGTCTTAGACCTCTGCTCCTTTGGTCAAGCCAGAAATCATTAGAACCTATATCAATACATCCAAGCAGAAACTGAAACCAAGCAGCTATCGTTCAAGTGCCTACAAAGATTTTTTAGTTTCGAGCTGTGGGCGATCGCCATCAAACACTCCCAAAAACCTCCAAACCCTCTCGAAGCATAGCTTTCAAATTTTCTCAAAACTTTCTTCTGAGGGGGTTGACACCTTCGATATAGATTCGTTATATTGGCTAAGCGGTCGAGGGAAACGGGACGCGAAAGCGCACCGAATCAGTCGGCCCCCGCACCTAGAAAAAAGAATAG
>JAHHIL010000040.1 GCA_019358975.1 Trichocoleus desertorum ATA4-8-CV12 | reverse complement strand
TCATGGCAAAAGGGATGCTGGGCAAGCATACTCTGGACGCTGGACTGGGGCAGTTTGTGAATCAAGTTTTGCCTTGGGTCTGTTTCAAGCGCGGAGTCTACTCCGGCAAGGTTGACCCCAATGGCACGTCTCAAATTTGCCCTGAGTGTGGAGCCAGGGTGAAAAAAGATTTGAGTGTGAGAATTCACGAGTGCCATGAGTGCGGGTCGGTCAAGCCGAGAGATGTTGCCAGTGGTCAGGTCATCAAAGCCCGTGGTCTATCGGGTGTTGAAATTGCGAGTGGAGCCGAGGTGTCGGGGGTATTGGAAACAATATCTAGACAACTGGCTATGAAGCTCGAAAGTCTCAAGAGCGATCCTGAGAAGCCCGCGCTGTACTCGTAGAGTCAGCGCTGGGAGAAGTCACCTCTGTCGGCTGAATGATGTTGGATGAGTGAACCATCTCTTATCTTGAGTGGGTTCAAAGACTTTAGGGGTGTAGTAGCACAACCGAAGTACTTTTGACCTCAATTTTGCAATGGAGAGACAAGGATGCAGTATCGACAGCTTGGTAGTAGCGATTTCAACGTTTCGGAAATTAGTTTGGGTTCTTGGCTGACCTACAGCGGTGGAGTGGAACGACAACAAGCAGAAGCTTGTATTCACAAAGCTTTTGATGTCGGCATTAATTTTATCGACACTGCCAACGTCTATGGAAGGGGTGCGTCAGAATCCTTGTTGGGGGAAGTCTTGCAGGGCGTTGATCGCAGCTCGTACATTTTAGCAACCAAGGTCTTTTTTCCCATGTCGGATACAGACCGAGGATTATCAGCAGCCCAAATTCATAAACAAATTGACGCTTCACTCCAGCGTCTACGTACCGACTATGTAGATCTCTATCAGTGCCACCGCTACGACGTGAATACACCGTTAGAAGAAACAATGGCAGCATTGACGGAGGTAGTAAGGCAAGGAAAAGCGCGCTACATCGGGTTTAGTGAATGGAACCCCTCGCAGATTCAAGCGGCATTGGCCCTTCCTGACGTAGAGCATTTTGTCTCTAGTCAACCCCAATATTCCATGTTGTGGCGTAAACCGGAGGGAGAAGTGTTTCCCTTATGTGCAGCTAATGGCATTAGTCAGATTGTGTGGTCACCTCTGGCTCAAGGCGTTCTCACGGGTAAATACAAGCCTGGAACCACCCCACCCCAAGACTCACGGGCAGCAAATGACAAGATGAATGGGTTTATGGAGGATTTTCGTAGCGATCGCATTTTGAGTGCAGTGCAAGACCTCCAACCGATCGCCCAGCGACTCAACCTCTCAATGGCACAACTGGCGTTAGCCTGGGTGTTACGAGATGAACGAGTCGCCTCTACTATTATTGGAGCCAGTCGTCCGGAACAAGTAGTAGATAATGCCGGAGCATCTGGAGTCCAATTGAGTGATGAGGTGTTGCAGGAGATCGATCAGGTGCTTTCGCCCGCCTTGTCTTACGCTACTGCCCGGTAATCTCAGGCAAAGGAAACCAGTTTTTTCTTGAGCCAGATATCAGCCCTAGCGTGCAGGTAGCAAGGATCAGAATGTATGGCAATGGCCTGATCATAAGCCGCTACCGCAGATCCGTACGCTCCCATCTCTGCCAGCAGCAAACCTCGATTGAACCAAGCTTGATGATACATCGGGTTCAAGAACGTGGCTTTGTCATAGCAGGCTAGGGCTTCTGCGGGACGCTGTAAGGCGCTAAAGGCATTGCCTCGGTAGTTCCAGGTTTGGCTGTTATGCGGTTCTAGTCCTAAGGCGCAATCAAACGCCACGATCGCTGCTTGGTATTGCTCCTCGGCACAAAGGGTACAGCCTTGAGACTGCCACTGCATTGCAGAGTTGAGATTTGATTCTTCTGAAGTCATGCGATCGCCCTTCCCCTTCTGTGGTTTCTCTTCCATTATGCAAAAATTGCCGCCGATAGGGACTTCCAACCAGGTAGAGCAATTCCTGTTAGGATGATTCAGGCTAGCCAATATTTGAGCCAGTATTGCAGCAGCTTTTACCCCTCTCAGCCTTGCAAATGACCCTGTCAATGCCTGTATCTCAGATCCTGCCGTCTCCCATCTGTCCAGGGCTTAGCTTAACTGCTCTGGCTCCTATGCAGGATGTAACGGATCTGCACTTCATGAGTGTGCTAGGCCACTATAGTTGTCCCGATTACTTCTTTACTGAGTATTTTCGTGTCCATCCTACTTCTACTTTAGATAAAAATATCCTGCGATCGATTACCGAAAATCCTACAGGTCGCCCCGTCTTTGCCCAGATCATTGGTGATAGCATTCCTGACTTAGTTCGCGCCGCCCGTGAGTTGAGCCATTACCCAGTCGCAGGCATCGATCTCAACTTAGGTTGCCCAGCCCCCCGCATCTATCGCAAAAATGTGGGAGGTGGGTTATTGCGTCATCCAGAACAGGTGAAGCAAATTCTGAGCGAGTTGAGGGAGGCAGTTGAGGGACTGCTAACGGTCAAGATGCGGATTGGCTTCGACAGTACGGCTCATTTTGATCAACTCCTCGACCTGATCAACGCTTGTCACATTGATTTGCTGAGTTTGCATGGTCGTACTGTGAAGGAGGGGTATCATAGTGCGGTTCACTACGACCTGATTGCCCACGCGGCACAGTCGGTGAGATTTCCGGTATTAGCGAACGGTAATGTCATCTCTGCGGCCTCTGCCAGGTCTGTTCTAGAGGCGACAGGAGCCGCAGGGGTAATGATTGGTCGCGCTGCCATCCGCAACCCTTGGATCTTCCAGCAAATCCGCCAATCTTTAAGTGGTCAACCTATCTTGAGCGTCCCTCTGGGTACAGTTCGTGATTATATTGAGCGCTTGCGTCAAACGCCCACCGCATCCATCGTCAGAGAGCAGGATCGGGTCAACCGGATGAAGATGTATCTCAACTTTATCGCTCTCAGCGTCGATGCTGAGGGAGGCTTCTTGAAGGAGATGCGCCAAGCCCGGACAGAGGCGGAGCTGTTGGGAGCCTGCGATCGCTATTTGTTGAGTGAGCCAGAGGCAGAGTTTGCTGCGGAGCCGTATTCAGGATTGGTTGCTCGCCCCAGTTGCGAAACTCTCAAAAGCCCAGACTATTCTAGAAGACGCGATGGCTAAAGTTAGGATGGGAGAGACGCTTGGCAGTCTTTGGGAACAGATGGCTCAATGGCTCGGAAGTGATTCTGGCGATGGAAAACTTGGCAATCGCTTCGATGGTTGGTCCTTAGCGGAACGTGACCCTGAAGCGATCAAAGCTTGGATGCCGATTTGGGAATGGTTCTATCGTTACTACTTTCGAGTGGAGACAGAAGGGTGGCATCACATGCCAGCTAGCGGCAAGGTGCTAATTGTCGGCTCCCACAATGGCGGACTAGCATCTCCCGATACTTCAATGGTGATGCTCGATTGGTTTCGTCGATTTGGCACGGAGCGTCCTGCTTATGCGCTTATGCATCCGACTGCTTGGCAAACCCCCATTTTTTCCATCCCAGGAGCGCAGGTGGGAGCGATTCAAGCCCATCCAAAGATGGCGATCGCGGCCTTGCAAGCGGATGCAGCTCTGCTGGTTTATCCAGGGGGAGCCCAAGATATGTTTCGTCCTTATAGTCTGCGCCATCGCATTCACTTGGCAGGACACCGAGGATTTATTAAGTTGGCTTTGCGAGAGTCTGCGCCAATCGTGCCTGTGGTCTCTCATGGGGCGCACGAAACACTGATGATTTTAGGCGACTTTTATAAACAAATGCAGCAATTGCATCAGTGGGGTTTTCCCTGGTTGCTGGATGGCAACACTGGGGTATTTCCCATTTACTTGGGGCTGCCTTGGGGGGTGGGAATCGGCCCGCTGCCTAATTTTCCCTTACCCGTGCCGATTCAGACCCGTGTATGTGCACCCGTAGTCTTTGAGCGTTATGGGCGAGCTGCTGCCTGCGATCGCGCCTACGTCGATGCCTGTTACGAACAAGTGCAGGCCCAGATGCAAAGTGAATTGGATGATTTGGTGGCAAAGCAGCAAAATTGGCAATGATTTTAGGACTATCCCAACTATTGAACAGGAAGACTAAAGCCGCTAGAGCCTTTGCTATCAGTGTGGTCATGCTGCTACCAGTGGCTCTCTTTGCTTGTACTGCCCGCAAAGTTGATCAACCTCAGAATCTAGAGGCAACTGCTGCTGTCACGGCAAAACACCCGGTCGCGTTGGTTGAGCCTATTGCAACTGTCCGCGACCAACCAGGAGAAACTTACTCTCTCCTGATTCACCGCAGCGATAAGCGCCTGGAGGTACTAAACAGTCAGGGCGATCGCTTGTATCAAGCCCCAATTGGGATTGGGCAGGGTGGCCTCAAGGAAAAACAGGACATGGCTGACCTAGTAACGCCCACTGGCGAGATGATGGTAGACCTGATTCTTTACAAAAAATCTGCCTATAACCAGATCGCAAACCGAAATGTGGAGCGTTTCGCCCGAATTTCGCAGTTTCGTTCCTTGGTGAGCCAACCGCAAGGCTTGGTCCAGCTATTTCACAACATGAACCACCTCGACTTTGATGGCAATGGAAGCCCAGACAAAGCCTATGGAGATGGCTATATTGGCCTCACCTCAGAGACAACGGTTACGGGACCCAAGATGAGTACGTTTGCAGCAACGCCTTACTGGTTTTCGATCGCCCTGCATGGGACTCCTGATCCTAAGAATATTGGCCAAGCAAATTCTGGTGGCTGTGTGCATCTGGCCCCTGACACGCTGAAGCAGTTGATTGAGCAGGGGTGGGTGCGGCTAGGCACTGTGGTTAAGATTGTAGATTAAGGTTCTATGATTCAGTTTTTGCCAAAGTTGGTAGTGCGAGATTTTAGATGGGCCAGGATATCTCGGCGCGATCGCCAGACGGGGCGGAGTTTTTTCTGAGCCATTAAGGTGAGTTGATCGCTATCTTTCATCATGCTGGGCTGAGTCGCATTGCCATAGCTAGTCAGAACCTCGGCCCGGACGGGGTTAGAGAATTCGATCGCAGCGACGAAGCTATCTCCGTCTACTGCTTGAAACTGACCTTTATCAAGGGGAGCATAGTTGATGGTGCGAAAGATGCCCAACCCGCCGGGGCCACCATTAGCAGGTAGATTATTGGCCTCAGACTTGAGCCGAAAAACATCCCCCCAAGCGATATCTAATGCTCCATAGTTTTTCAGAACCTCAGTGGCAGCAGTTTTGAGAGTAGCGATCGCAGTTTGAGGATCAGCTAAACCGTCTGGGGTGGTGAGAGGGGATTTCTCATCCCAAGGAATGGCAAACAGTTCGGAGCGATCCATTAAATCATTCCAAGCTTTGAAGAGAACGGCACCACGACTCTTGGCTTCGGCTTGGCGATCCCACTTTTGCAAAACCGCGATCGCTTGTTTAACGAGGGGATCGTTAGAAGATTGTGCAGCAGCGGTCAGATCATCCAGAATCCGATCGGCTAGTTCCATGCGGGTAGAGTGCTTGTAGCGAATTAGTTCACTAAAGGAGATCTTTTTATCCTCCATCAACATGCGGAGCGATCGCTGGGCGCGGAAGTAAAGGAAGTCTCTCGGTGCTACATAAGCTGGGAAATCATCAGGATTGAGTGCGGCAGGTAGGGTCGTTGTCCAAGGGGCATCATTGGCATTTTGCAGCCAGCCAGTTTTGGGGTCAACGACACGCGGGAGATCTTCGTAGGTATGAGTGCGAGTCCACAGGGTTTCGGATGTGTTACCGGGAATGATGCCTGACCAATCCGCAAAATTGCCTTGCTTACGAACCGGAACTTGGCCGTTGAAGAAATGCAGAATATGTCCATCGCGATCGGCATAGAGAACGGTAAACATAGGAATCTGCATACGCTTTAGGGCACTTTCAAATTCCCTCAAATTGATAGCACGCGACATCTCCCACCATTGCTCTAGACCTCTTGCTTTATCTAAACCTGCGACCCGTAAGGCGATCGCTTTCCCCTTGGGTTTTGCCACCACCGGGCCATGCACCGAGCGTTGAATTGTTAAGGCTTGTTCTTGCCAAAAACCATCTGCTTGCTTGACTTTGAGCGTCTGTGTCTCCGTAGTGAAGGGGCGCACTTGCCCATCAAACTCATAGCCGCCGTCTCGCAATGTTAGCCCATAGGCATCCCAACCATCGTAGGTGTTGACGGTGTGAGTCCAGCCCATCGCATCATTAAAGGCGATCGCCAGCACTGGAATACCCACCAAGGTGGCACCATAGGCATCAATCCCAGGAGCCTTTATCTGAGCTTCGTACCAGAGAAACAGATCTGTCCAAGGGAGATGCGGGTTCGCCAACAACATCGCCTTACCACTGGCAGAATGAGACGGCGCGATCGCCCAACCATTCGATCCCCCTAAAGGTTCTCCTGGTTCTGCCGCTGCGATTGTAGCTTGTAATGCTTCGGGGTTGACGACAAACGTAAAGTGCAATACCCGTTGAGTATGTGCCAACACATCTACAGGGGAGATAGGCAGTACAGCTTTTAGATCATCCTCAATCTCCTCAGGATGCGCTTTGGCATAGGCATTGATCCCAGTAGCGAAGGCATCAAGATATTGACGAAATTTGGGAGTTTGGGCTTTGTACCAGGCTTGCGATCGCTCTGGGATGCCCATTTTACGCACCCATTGATCGGATTCCACATAGTCTGCGCCCCAATATTCCGCTGCCCGCCCGCGAGCCTGACCATAAAGCCGCAACAGCAAATTGGCATGGCTCTGCATCTGCGCCCACCCAAAAGCTCGAAACAGATCGGGTGTACGATTGCTGGAGATGTGAGGCACCCCGTAGGTATCCCACAAAATCTCGGTGCTGGCAGCTTGACCTGACGGGCCAGAGGTGATGATGATCAACACCAATACGATGGCCAGCAGCAGTGAGTACAGCCGAATTAATTGACGCTGAGACAGGCGAGAGATGAAATACTTCATAAGCTAGACCATATGAACTATAAAAATATAGATAGATTGCTTTAGATCTGGCTCCCCTTCCCACCCCTTCGGGGAAGCAAGCTAAGCAGGGAAGGGGCTGGGGGTTAGGTCTTAATGTCATAATCAGGTACCAGCGTTTCTACATCTCGTAGAGTACGAAAAGCATATCCGCCCACACCTACTAGCACACCCAAAATGGAGAACAAGGTGAATTGTAGGGCCATGCCTGCACCGTTTCCTGTGCCGAAGATACTGCTGAATAGAGGTGCGAGAACGCCTCCGGGTTGCATAGCGGGTTCAAAAACTTTATCGGCAAGAGGGCCAGCGATCGCCAATCCCAAGGGTGCCGCCAATTGAGCAATCAGATAACGAGAAGCAAACACCTTTCCTTGAACTGCCGGATCGACCTTGGAGAGCCAAATCGCTTGATTCGAGCTACCGATGAAGGGAGAAAAGACAGCGGCAAGGAATCCTGTGCCCATCCAAAGCGGTAAAGATTTCGACAATCCCAACATTACACTGCTGAGTTCACCGAAAGTTTGGCCTAAGAGTAAGCCATGAATACGGCGTTTCGGGCCACCCCAGACACTCAGGAGGACACCCCCGACCACACCTCCGATTCCGATCGCGGCTTGAACGCTAGCAAGTGCGGTGGCATTGTCTTGACTGCGAGCCAAAATCATCACAGGTTGAATTGCCCAGGCTGCATTGGTCAGGAGATTGGAATTGAGTAAAAACAGGAGGATCGCTAATAAGCTGGGATGGCGGAAAATATAGCGAAAACCAAAGGTGAATTCTTCCCAAAGTTGAGCTTTAGAGAATGGTTTGGCTTCGATCTGGGGTTGCGGAATGGTAGTCAACCAAACAATGCTGACCGCTATCAGGAACGTGACGAGATCAATCAGGAGAATACCTGGAAGCTTGATTAAAGGATAGAGAATGCCTGCGATCGCGGGAGCCAGAATTGCGGAGCCAGAGTAGGTGAGATAAGAATCCATCGCGGTGGCTCTGGCGTAGTGCTGCTTGGGCACAATTTGCGACATCGAAGTCGAATAGGCCAGGTCTTGAAAGTAACCAAACAGACCATTCACGGCTCCTGCAACATACAAATGCCAAATCGCGAGTTGGTTGGTGAGCAGCAAGCCGAGCAGCATCACGGTAGAGATCCCTGCCATGCCATCGCCAATCATCATCAATTGCTTGCGATTCCAGCGATCGACAAGCACCCCAGCAAAGGAGGCTGCAATCACTTTGGGGGTGCGGGTAAAGAAGAAAATCAAGGCTAAAGGAGTTGCCTGGCCTGTGAGTTCCCAGGCCCAGAGGGTGATCGCAAAGTTGGTCATCTCCGTGCCCAGTACAGACGCAATCTGCCCACTCCAGAGAATGAGGAACTTCCGTAAGCTGGTGGGTTGACTGGATTCCATTCAAGCAGCCGGAGGGGAAGGGATACGAACTAGCAGTTTGGGTAGCAACGATTCTGGCATTTTGGGTGGTTTGACATAGCCATCATCACTGCCTTGATACTGAGCCGCAAAGGTCAATAGATCGCTGGCTTGATCCGGTGACAAATCGGTAAAGTGATAGCTATACTTGCCCGGACAGATCAACGAGGCAGAGCAGGGGCGATCGCAAGTCCACAGACAGCTTGTGGCTTCAATCTGTAACCCAGATGGTTGAACTGCATCAGATGCCAACACTTGATCTAGGAGATGAGGAGCACCGCTTTTGCGATCGGGGCCACAGCCTTTGCAAATGAATAAGGTATGCTCAGACATGCCTAAGCCTCATTGACCAAATATTTAAACAAGTCATCAATCACCAAATTAGCGGCGATCGGGCCACTGCCAATCCAGTACTTTGGCACTTGATAAACGCGATTTTGTTTCACGGCTTTCAGGTTGGCCCACAGGGGATCAGACTTGAGTTGCTCCAATTGCTTTTGAGCATCCTGGGTCGTTTTGGCATCATTCTCGGCTGTCCAGACAAACAAGACATCTCCATCTGCCTGACTTAATAGCTCTCGACTAATCGATAACTGCACCGGATTGCCACCCAGAGCTTTTGCTTCGGAGGCACTCAAATTCTGAGACGACGGACGAGATAAACCTGCATCGGCCAAAATCGTGCCACAGAAGGAGTCCTTTAAATAAAGACTAATGCCGTCTGGATAAACCCGCACTACTGAAACCTGAGTTTGTTTGAGGCGATCTTGCTGTGGATCGCCCGCACCTATCCGTTGTTTAAACTCCTCTAGACGAGCCTTGTACTTTGCCATTAGTTGCTCAGCTTCAGCCGTTTTGCCAAGTGCCTGGGCATAGAGTTGCACTGTCTCCTTCCAACTGCCGCTACCCTGACCGCCATCGATAACTGTAGGGGCAATGCGGGACAATTGTGGATAGATGGCTTTGTGGTCTGTCTGCCACCCTAAAATGAGATCAGGCTTGAGCGCCAAAATCTTTTCTAGGCTTGGAGAACCCGACCGCCCCACATTGGTAATCTCAGCCGCCCGCTCTTGGAGATAAGAGTCATTTACCTGGTTGCTACCAATCGGTTGTACACCCAGGGAGAGCACAGTATCTAACCAACTCAAAGACACCACTCGCTGGGGAGCAGCAGGAACTTGAGCAGTACCCATTGCATGTTGAACCGATCGCGTCTCGGCAGTTGCAGCCGTAGGAGCAGTTAACGGCGGTTGAGAGCTAGAGTCAGAAACGACATCTCGACCACAGGCAACTGTTGTCATTAAGGTGAGCAAAAGCAGCACACTCAAGCGCAGCCAGCGATCGCGATACCCTCGCATCAGGGACGATAATAGCGATCGCCAGATCTCTCCAATGTTTCTGGCAACCTGAAACTTGAGTTGTCGAACCACTCTGAGAATGTTCATGACATACTTTAGAGGATATTTGTCAAATGCGACCTCTCCCCAAACCTCTCTCCGAAGTGGCGAGGGGCTTTGAAATTTCTGACTCCCCTTCCCTAGTAGGGAAGGGGTTGGGGGTTAGGTCAGCAGGGGCTGGGGGTTAGGTGTCCTTAGAACGATACAGACAAAGAACCAATGATCGTGAGGGGATCGCCGGGGTTTACATACTCGCGGAATCCTTCACTGTTCTCGACGTAATCGATATCAAACAGGTTCTTGACGTTAATAGCAGCTCGCCAGTTGTCGCGGCGGTAGAAGACCACAGCATCGGTGCGAACATAGCCAGGTAGTTCAAAGGTGGCATCTAAGTCACCTGCGCGATCGTCGGCAAAGAACAAGCCTGCGCCAAAGCCGAAACCTTGCAAGTTGCCGCTTTGGATCTCGTAGGTAGACCACAAGCTGCCGCTATTACGAGGAACGTTGGTCAGCCGATTACCGACGGTCAACGAGTTATCTTTGGTGATTTCGGCATCAATGTTGGCATAGGAGGCAATGACATTCCAACCGGGAGCGAGTTCTCCGGTGACATCCAGTTCAATTCCTCGGCTACGAACTTCACCGACAGGAAGACTAAAGCGTCTGTTGTTCGGGTCGCGGGTAGCAATGTTAGTTTTCGTCAGTTCAAAGGCCGCTAAGTTGGTGACTAACCGACCGTCAAGAAATTCACCCCGCACCCCAACTTCATACTGGGTACCACGTTCGGGTTCTAGGGGAGAACCGTCAGCACGGATGGATCGAGAGGGTACAAAGGAGCGGCTGTAGCTGCCATAGATGGAAATGGGTTCAATCGGCTGGTAAACCAAACCAACTTGAGGGCTGAAGGCGTTATCATCCTGCTCAAACTCTCGAGCTGAGAGATTGTTAGTTGTGGATTGATCAAAGAAGTCGATCCGTCCCCCTGCCAGCAGAATGAGATTATCAGTCAGATCAATCTGATCCTGTAGATAAAGCCCCACGGTATTGATCCGACTGCGATCGTCACGAACTGGCTCAGTGAGTTCGGATATGTCAGGGCGATCGCCTAAGACAGGGTTGTAGATATCAATGGGGAAGTCAGGATCACCCGGTAAAGATTTCTGTGTCCCTTCTCGCGATGTCCGACCAAAATCTACCCCAGCCAAGAGGGTGTGATCGATCGCACCCGTCGAAAACTTCCCGGTGATGTTGGTCTGAAAGTCTAAGGTGTCTGACTCGTCGTCGTTAGACAAGAAGCGGCGATCGAGTTGACCGTTATCTTGGATAAACCAGGAGTCAGTCCGGTAGTCAAAGGTGTCAGCCTTGGTGAACCGTAAGCCGTTGCGGACTTTCCAGTTATCGTTGAGTTCATGTTCTAGCTGGTAGCCAACCGAAAATTCCTCAACTTCACCTTCATCATCCGGATGACCCAACACGCGATCGTAAGGGATATCGGCAATGCCTTCGCCAATCGCCACAATACCTCGGTCAAACGGACGCTGATCGCGGAGGTAATCAGCTTCGAATACTACAGAGGTGCGATCGCCAATATCCCAAGCCAAAACTGGAGCGACAAAGAAGCGCTCGGTGTCTTGATCAAAATCGCGGAAGTTGCCGCCGCCTTCAAACACAGCATTGACGCGATAGCGCACCGAGCCATCATCGTTGACTGGGCCTGTTAAGTCCACACTGGGACGGAACAACCCAAAACTGCCAACCGATAATTCTGCGCTATAGGCAGGATCAAATAAGGGTTGCTCGGTGACTAAGTTGACAACTCCACCAGGTTCTAGCTGTCCATATAGAACGGAAGCGGGGCCTCGTAAAACCTCAATCCGCTCGATGTTGATGGTTTCTCGCAAGCTGCGTTGATTTTGTCGGAAGCCATTCCGCAAGAATGTATCTTGAGAAAAACCTCGAATCGTAAAGCGATCGCGCGTACCCCCAAAACTATCATCTTGAGCCACACCTGCGACGTTCCGGAGGGCATCACCAATGCGAATCGTGCGCTGATCTTCTACAACTTGCTCTGGCACCACCTGAACCGAACGAGGGGTATCTCGCAGCGGGGTTTCTGTTCTGGTGGCAGAGGTGGCGCGTCTGACTGTGTAACCTTCTTCTTCGTCATCGGTCGCGACGATCCGAATTGCATCAGTTTCACCCTCTGCACCATTGTCTGCACTATCTGCACTAGTGTCTGCGTCATCAGCAACCTCAGATTCACTGGTTGTTTCAGTCTCTGATGTAACATCCTCTGACTCAGTAGCTTCTGGTTCAGCAGGAGTTTCTGTAGTGTCAGCAGGAGTTTCTGTAGCGATCGCGTCAGTAGAATTGACGTTTAAGAATACTGTGTTTCCCTGCCGAGTCAGCGCACTGGTGGGGGCAACCGATTCCCCGACTATGGTGACCCGCACACTATTTGCAGTGAGTGAGGTGACGGTAATTTCTGCAATACCCGCTGCTGGGTTGGTTTGACGAAAAGACTCTTGGTTGGCTAAGCGCAGTTGCGTATTTGACAGATCAGTGATGAGCGTATTGCCAGAACTACTGCTCAAAGCCCGAACCGCAGCACCATTGCTTGTCTCCAAGACGAGTTCTATGCCGCCATCCTTGGGATTTAGTTGAACGTTTGTAATTTGGCTGCTCTGTGCCAAAGCAGGGCTAGCAATCAGAGCGGGCACCACCCCAAGTAAGCCAAGGCTGTAGCTCAGGAACTGCGGTCTACTGGTCATATCTCCTCACGTATCGATGAAAGCACGTTAACTGCAACTGGCTGATAAATCAGCAGCATTTTTGAAGAGACCAATCAACGATGGGTTCGTTGGGCCTCCGTAATCTTGACTAGACTAATTCTCAATTAGAGATCAGTGTAAGCCTGAATGGCATCTTACTACACTTGGAATAGTTCTCAACAAAATTGTGTCTAGGAATTTGAGCAAATGATAAATCCTAGCCATGCTCAAGGCTTGGAATAGATGCAAAGCGGCTTCCCAGTTGAGCAAATTGGATAAATAGCTAGGTGAAGCCTGCCTCTAATTGACAATGATTTTCTTCTAGGGGTTGCCAAGGGTTAAAGTTGAACCTATATTAATTGAGAACTAATGTCATTTACACGAAATTTGTTTTTACCTTTGAATTCTAAATAACGGTTTAATGCAGCGATTACATCATGATTAGCGAAAACGCTAGAAGCGTCACGTAGCAAGACAACTAGCAATTCAACAGAATTTTTAGCGGCTTTATTGACTCATCTCCTCGGCTGAGATCTTGCACCGAGCAACGGGATCGCGATCGCCACTCAGAGATTCAATCAGCCAGAGGAGTCATGACTCCGATCATTCTTCAGTTTTCCGCCTGACGCATCTACAAGGAAGGTAAAGTGTGACTCAGCAAAATGTGGAATTTGCAATTGGTTATGCCACGATGGTGGAATTGCTCCGTGAGCGGGCATCCCATCAAGCAAACCAACGAGCATATATATTCTTGGCGGATGGCGAAACTGAGTCAGACTGGCTCACCTATGCAGAGTTTGATCGGCGCAGTCGGGCGATCGCGGCTCAACTCCAATCGCTGAACCTGCAAGGAGAGCGGGCATTACTCCTCTATCCACCGGGGTTAGATTATCTGACGGCATTTTTTGGCTGTCTTTATGCAGGTGTCGTAGCAGTTCCAGCATATCCCCCCCGCAATGCCCGCAATACACCCAGAATCCTCAGCATGGTGCAGGATGCCGAGGCCGCGATCGCCCTCACCACATCCAGTTTGGTTGGTAAGATTCAGTCTTTATTGAGTGACCATTCCACCACGCTTGCCAATTCTGCAAGCCCCCTAAATCCCCCAATGCTGGGGGACTTTGAACCTAGCGAATCTAATTCCCCCCAGCATATAGCCCTAGCGGGCATACCAGAAAGGGGGGCTAGGGGGGCTACATTCCAATGGTTGACCACTGATCAGTTGCCTGATGATTTAGCGAATGATTGGCGAGAACCGACGCTAACCAGGGATACGCTAGCTTTCTTGCAATACACCTCCGGTTCCACAGGCACGCCCAAAGGTGTGATGGTCAGCCACGGCAACTTGCTCCACAATGCCGCCACGACCTATCAATATATGGGGCATTCTCCTGAGAGTGTGTTTGTCTCCTGGTTGCCTGCTTATCACGATATGGGCTTAATTGGGGGAATCTTACAACCGCTCTATGGTGGCTTCCCTTGTGTGCTGATGCCGCCCGCCACCTTCTTACAGCGTCCATACCGTTGGCTCCAGGCGATCGCCCGCTACAAAGCCACCACGAGTGGTGGCCCGAATTTTGCTTATGATCTCTGCGCACAGAAGATTACGCCAGAACAGCGACAGACTTTAGATTTAAGCAATTGGAAAGTTGCCTTTAATGGTGCCGAACCTATTCGGGGTGAAACGCTAAGAGCCTTTGCTGAAACCTTTGCTGAATGCGGATTTCGCCCAGAAGCTTTCTATCCTTGCTATGGCATGGCAGAGGCAACATTGATGGTATCGGGTGGTTCACTCAATGTTGCGCCGCCGATTAAAAGTGTGCAAGCGATCGCCTTAGAACAAGATCAGGTGATTGAGGCAGCATCCGCAACAGAAGATACACGCTTGCTGGTAGGTTGTGGTCAAATTATCCCTGATCAAATAGTGGCGATCGCCCATCCCCAAAACCTGACATCCTGTGCCGCTGGTCAAGTGGGAGAAGTCTGGGTGACAGGCCCCAGCGTCGGTCAGGGCTACTGGAATCGACCCGAAGAGACACAGGCAACCTTTGGCGCTTACCTGGCGGATACTGGTGCAGGCCCCTTCCTGAGAACTGGGGATCTCGGTTTCTTACAAGAGGGCGAACTGTTCATTACGGGACGGGTTAAAGACCTGATCATCATTCGGGGTCGTAACCTTTATCCTCAAGATATTGAGCGTGTTGCCGAGCTTAGCCATCCTGCCCTCAGAGCGGGTGCTGGTGCTGCTTTTACGGTGGAAGTGAATCAAGAAGAACGGCTTGTGGTGGTGCAGGAACTCGAATTCCGCCAGCAGCCTGATATTGAAGAAGTGGCAGGAGCCATTCGAGCAGCGATCGCCCAAGCGTTTGAAGTGCAGGTATATGCGGTCGTTCTGCTGAAACCGGGACATATCCCCAAGACCACCAGCGGCAAAATTCAGCGTCGGGCTTGTCGGGCTGACTTTTTGGCAGGAAGTTTAGCGGTTGCAGGGAGTAGCGTTGTTGATGTCACTCAGGATGCCAGTGCAGGCAGTGAACTAACTCGTGCTGATTTATTGGCGATCGCCCCTGCTGAGCGTCAAACTGTTTTGCAAGCTGAACTCCAGCGGCAAGTGGCGGCTGTGGTGGGGGTGCGTCCTGAGCAGATCAATCCTGAGCAACCTTTGAATACGCTAGGGATTGACTCGATCATGGCCGTGATGCTGAAGAATGATCTAGAGATCAATCTGGAGGTGACGATTTCCGCCGTTGATTTCTTGGATGATGTCAGCTTGACAGAACTCATGCAGCGGATTCTGTCTCAGCTAGAAGCGGGTATAGTGCGATCGCATCCAGGGATTTCCAAGCATGTTCGCGAAGCGTTTCCTCAGGAAACTGCTACTGCTGACACATATCCCTTATCCTTTGCACAACAACGCCTCTGGTTTTTGTCGCAACTAGAACCCGATAGCCCGTTCTACAATCTACCAGTGGCAATTCAGTTCACAGGTGCTTTGTCTGTTCCGGTGTTGGACCAAAGCTTGCAGGCGATCGCGCAACGGCATGATATCCTTCGAACTCGCTTTGGATCGCAGAATGGACAGCCTGCTCAAGTGATTGAGGCTGATCTAAATGTCCAGCTTTCTATTTTGGATTGCACATCAATACATGATCCAGAACATGATTCAGGAACAGAACTGCGATCGCTGCTGCAATCTGAAGCCTGTAAACCTTTTGATTTAGCGCAATATCCCCTCTGGCGCGCCCAGTTGCTGCGCTTGAGTGATACTCAGCATGTGTTACTCCTCACCTTCCATCATACGATCGCCGATGGTTGGTCGATGACGCGGGTGTTGATTCAAGAATTAGCCGCCTGTTATCAGGCTTTGCAATTGGAGCAAACCCGAGCACTGCCAGAACTGCCGATTCAGTATGTAGACTTCGCCCTATGGCAGCAGCAACAGTGGCAAGCTGGAGCCTTTCAACCCCATCAGGCTTACTGGCAGCAGCAATTGGGGGGATTAACTGTGTTGCAACTGCCCACGACCTATCCGCGTCCGGCGGTGCCCAGTTTCCGAGGTGCTAAATTTGCCTTCGCTCTCTCTCCAGAGCAGACAGTTGGACTCAAAGCATTGAGCCAGCGGGAAGGCGTAACCCTGTTTATGACGCTGTTGAGCGCTTTTAAGGTGTTGCTTTACCGCTACAGTGGTCAGACGGATTTGCTGGTGGGTTCTCCCAGTGCTAATCGCAATCAGCCAGTCCTTGAAGATTTGATGGGATGTTTCGTCAATACCATTGTGTTGCGGACAGATTTAAGCGGCAGTCCTAGTTTTCAAGAACTGCTGAGACGAGTGCGACGGGTGGCGTTGGATGCTTACTTGCATCAAGATTTACCCTTCGATCAACTCGTTCAACAATTGCATCCCGATCGTGATATCAGCCGTAATCCTCTCTTCCAAACTTGGTTTTCCCTCCAAAACATACCAACCTCCAGTTTGGAATTTGCTGGGCTATCGCTGCGATCGCTAGATGTCGATACTGGAACTTCTCAGTTTGACCTCAGCCTGGAGCTAGAAGAGTGTCAGGGCACACTGATGGGCTGGGTGGAGTACAGCACCGATTTGTTTGACCAAGCGGCGATCGCCCGATTTGTGGAGCATTTCCAAACGCTCCTTACAGGTATTCTGCAAGCACCCGATCAATCGATCGCGACGCTCCCTATCTTGCCATCTGCCGAGCGTCAACAGCTTTTGGTGGATTGGAATGCAACAGCTCAGGAGCTTCCAGAACTACCGTTCCAGGAACGATTTGAGCAACAGGCGATCGCCACTCCGGATATGCCAGCGTTGGTTGGTGCAGAGACATCCTTAACTTACAGAGAACTGAATGAGCGTGTTAATCAGCTTACTCACTATTTGCAAAGCTTAGGAGTAACAAAAGGCACATTTGTAGGAGTTTGTTTAGAGCGATCGCCCGATCTCATCATCAGCATCCTGGCAGTTCTCAAAGCGGGTGGTGCCTATGTGCCCCTTGACCCCGCGTATCCCAAAGAACGTCTCGCGTTCATGCTGGAGGATGCACAGGTGACGTTACTGCTGACTCACTCAGACTTATCCTTACCAGATGTCTCTGCTGTTCACCGCATCAACCTCAACACCAGTGAGACGGAGATTGAGCAGCAACCTGCCGGCAACCCAACTTGTACCGCGACGGAAGAAGATTTAGCGTATATCATCTACACCTCTGGCTCCACAGGCAAACCCAAGGGAGTCATGATCGAGCGGCGATCGCTAAATCACTTTATTGCCAGTGCCCTTCAGATTTACGAAATTGAACTGGGCGATCGCGTCCTGCAATTTGCCTCGATTAGCTTTGATGTGGCGGTAGAAGAGATTTTTCCAACGTTGACAGCAGGGGGAACGCTGGTCTTGCGAACAGGTTCGATGATCGAGTCTATGGCTAGCTTCTTGCAGTATTGTTTCGACCAATCCATTACCGTTTTAAACTTGCCAACTGCCTTTTGGCATCAACTGGTTCAAGTTCTCTCTACGTCAAACCTGACGCTACCCGAATCGCTGCGACTCGTGATCATTGGAGGCGAAAAGGCACTGCTGGAGTCACTACGCTTGTGGCAACAACACACCAACCCTCAAATTCGCTTAGTCAACGGCTACGGGCCAACAGAAACCACGGTGACAGCGACCTATTGTGATATTGCTGGATCACGGGCTATACCCTGTGATCAGGAGGTTCCTATCGGGCGATCGCTCCCTAACATGCAGCTTTATGTGCTAGATGCCCATCAGCAACCCGTCCCGATTGGTGTTCCCGGTGAACTGTATATCGGTGGAGCAGGTGTGGCAAGAGGTTACCTCAACCGCCCCGATCTCACCAACGAGCGATTTATCCCCAACCCATTCAAAGATCTCCCTTTCCCCTCACTCCACGCCCCGGGAACGCTTTCAGCGAACACTCCTCACTCCTCACTCCTCTACAAAACTGGCGATCGCGTTCGTTACAGACCCGATGGGCATTTAGAGTTCTTGGGACGGATTGATCATCAGGTCAAAATTCGAGGTTTTCGGATTGAATTGGGAGAAATTGAAGCGGCATTCGCTCAACATCCGAATGTGCAAGAAGCCATTGCGGTGGCGCGAGAAGAGCAACCGGGTCAAGTTCGTTTGGTGGCTTATGTGGTTCCGGTTCACAGTCACCCTCAGGCCCCACAAGAACTGCGTGATTTTCTAAAACAGCGGCTCCCTGACTATATGGTGCCCTCTGCTTATGTCCTGTTGGATGCGCTCCCGCTCACTCCCAGCGGTAAGGTAGATCGTCGATCGCTCCCAGTTCCAGAAGGCGATCGCCCTACCCTTCAGATCAACTATGTGGCACCGCAAAATGAGCTAGAGCAAGCGATCGCAGGAGTTTGGCAAACCGCTTTGGCCGTAGAACAGGTGGGAATTGATGACAACTTTTTTGAACTGGGCGGACATTCTCTCTTGGTGATTCAGGTGCAACAGGCGCTGCAATCGAGCCTGAAGCGAGACATCGCTGTGATTGATTTGTTCAAATATCCGACCGTGCGATCGCTGGCGCAGTATCTCACTCAGCACGACGCTCCCACCGATTTGCAACCTGTTTACGATCGAGCACAACGTCGCAAAGCCGCCTTACAAGACCGACGGGCTAGCAAACCGACAAGACGCTAACTTCTCCCTACGCCTCTAACCTTCATTCATCGTAGAGAACCAAACTCATGACGACCAACTCACTAGATGGAATCGCCATTATCGGCATGACGGGTCGGTTTCCGGGTGCAAAAAACATCCAAGAATTCTGGCACAACTTGCAAAACGGCGTCGAAGCGATCGCCTGGTTTAGTGATGAAGAATTGTTGGCTGCGGGAGTTGATCCCGATCTTTTACAGCATCCCAACTATGTGAAAGCGGGCGCTGTTTTAGAGGGCATTGATCAATTTGATGCCACCTTCTTTGGCTACAGCCCACGGGAAGCGGAGACCTTAGACCCCCAACAGCGCTTGTTTTTGGAATGTGCCTGGGAAGGATTAGAACACGCTGGATATGATCCCCAACGTTATGACGGACGGATTGGCGTCTATGCAGGTGTCGGTTGGGATAGCTATTTGGTCTTTAATCTAGCGGGACATCCACATCTGTTAGATCAAACCTACGGCTATCAAACCGTGATCGGGAATGAAAAGGATCATCTCACCACGCGGGTTTCTTACAAGCTCAACTTGAAGGGGCCGAGCCTTGATATCCAAACCGCTTGCTCTACCTCTCTGGTCGCGACTAACCTTGCTTGTCAGAGTTTGCTCAGCTACCAGTGCGACATGGCTTTGGCAGGTGGCGTGACGGTTTCTGTGCCTCATGGCACCGGATATCTACACCAAACAGGAGGGATTCTTTCACCCGATGGTCACTGTCGGGCCTTTGATGCCCAAGCAGCGGGAACCGTGGCAGGAAATGGGGTTGGTGTCGTGGTGCTGAAACGATTGGAAGATGCGATCGCCGATCGAGACATGATCTATGCCGTGATTAAAGGCACTGCAATCAACAATGATGGTGCGGTGAAAGTGGGGTATACGGCTCCTAGCGTGGAAGGACAAGCTGAGGCGATCGCGGAAGCCCTAGCCGTAGCCGAGATTGAACCGGAGACAATTAGCTACATTGAAACGCATGGTACGGGCACCGCATTAGGCGATCCGATTGAAATTAGTGCGCTGACGCAAGCCTTCCGGAGCCAAACTCAGAAAAAACAGTTCTGTGCGATCGGTTCGGTCAAAACCAATATCGGACATTTAGATGCGGCGGCGGGTGTGACCAGTCTGATCAAAACGACGTTGGCTCTCCATCACCAACAAATTCCGCCCAGCTTGCATTTTGAGCAACCGAACCCACAAATTGATTTTGCCAACAGCCCATTCTATGTGAATACTCAACTCACAGATTGGCAAACCCCTTCTCCAAGACGGGCAGGCGTGAGTTCTTTTGGGATTGGTGGCACGAATGCTCACGCAGTACTAGAAGAAGCACCAAAAATCCCATCATCCGGTAGTTCTCGTCCCTGGCAACTGCTGCTGTTGTCTGCCAAAACTGAGTCTGCTTTAGAGGCGGCAACAACTCGTTTGAGCGATCATTTAGCCCAGCATCCCAATCAGAATTTGGCAGATGTTGCCTATACCCTACAAGTGGGGCGGCAGCGATTTAATCATCGGCGCATGGTGGTTTGTCGGAATAACAACGCTGAAGCCATGCAAATCTTGCGATCGCAAAATCCCAAACAGATCCTCACCCATGTAGAAGCGCCGCAAAGCCGCTCCATCAACTTCTTGTTTCCCGGACAGGGAGCGCAGTATGTCGGCATGGGACGGGATCTCTATCAAAGCGAATCTGTTTTTCGAGAGTGGATCGATCGCGGTTCTGAGCTGTTAAAACCCATGTTGGGATTGGATCTGCGAGATCTCCTCTATGCACCTAATGCTGAGCCTGAACAACTGCAACAGACCGCGATCGCTCAACCTGCACTGTTCTTAGTGGAATATGCCCTGGCTCAACTTTGGATGTCATGGGGAGTGCAGCCGCAAGCCTTGACTGGGCATAGCGTGGGCGAATATGTGGCCGCTTGTTTGGCAGGTGTGTTCTCGTTTGAGGATGCGCTCAAACTAGTGGCAAAACGGGGTCAGCTAATGCAATCCCTACCCACGGGTTCGATGCTGGCAGTTTCACTATCCGAAGCACAGATCAAACCCTGGCTGAATGATGATCTCTCCTTAGCAGCTATCAATGCCCTGAATCTCTGTGTGGTGTCAGGTGCTACGGCTGCAATTGAAGAGTTGCGCGATCGCCTGACTGCCAAAAACATAGAATGCCGTCTGTTGCATACCTCCCACGCGTTCCACTCGGCCATGATGGAACCGATTCTGGCATCCTTCCGGGTCGCAGTGAGCCAGGTAAAGTTACAACCTCCCACCCGACGGTTATTGTCGAACCTGACAGGCACCTGGATGACCGCAGCAGAAGCAACCAGTCCTGATTATTGGGTCCAGCATTTGCGGCAAACGGTACGCTTTTCGGTAGGCGTGAGCCAACTGCTGCAAGAGCCCAACTGCATTTTGCTAGAAGTCGGCCCTGGTCGGACGCTCAGCACCCTGATTCGTCAGCATCAATCTCAGGCCAGTGGTCAGGTTATCCTCACCTCTTTGCGTCACCCTAAGGATGCTCAAAAGGATACCGAATCAGATGTCTCTTTCTTGCTCAATATCTTGGGGCGGCTGTGGTTAGCAGGGGTGGAAATTGACTGGTCGGGGTTCTATGCCGACGAGCAACGGCGACGTTTACCATTGCCCACTTATCCGTTTGAGCGTCAACGTTATTGGATCGATCCTCCCAGCAAGCAGGTAAATTCTACTCCAGCGTCCCCCACACCTACATTAGGTAAAAAGCCAAAGGTGAGCGACTGGTTCTACGTTCCTTCTTGGCAACAAGCTCCCTTAGTAGCACCTGCGATCGCCACTGCCCAGCGGTATCTGATTTTTGCCGATTCATCCGGTGTTGGGTCTGATCTTGCCACTCAGCTAGAACAAGCGGGGCATACAGTGACCAGCGTCATGATTGGCGATCGCTTCATCCAGCAAGATGATCGCACCTACAGCATTAATCCCCAAGCTCCAGAAGACTATCAAACGCTATTTCAGGCAATCCCTCAGCAGCCAACGGCGATCGTTCATTGCTGGAATCTAGAAGAAAAGCGATCGCCTGAAGAGAAGCAAGCTTTGGGATTCTATAGTCTGCTGTACCTGGCTCAACAGAATTCCAACGATCGGATTCATCTGACCTTACTCACGCAAGATTTGTATGACATTACAGGGCAGGAAGCGCTTGATCCAGCCGCAGCCACTAGTTTAGGATTTTGCCGAGTACTGCCTAGAGAACAGCCTAACCTGACTTGCTGCCATATCGATATTGACTCACATACAAGCAACACTTCTTGTTCCCCCCAAAATATAGCCCTAGCGGGCATACCAGAAAGGGGGGCTAGGGGGGCACAACTCGTATCAGAACTGCTCTCCGTTACCTCAGATCACGCCTTCCAGCAAATTGCTTATCGAGGTCGTCATCGTTGGGTGCAATCTTTGCAATCTTTATGCTTGGAGTCTTCATCAGAACCGCAAATTCAATTACAACCTGGTGGGGTCTATCTGATTACTGGCGGATTGGGCGGCATTGGTTTGTCTCTCGCTTGTTATCTGGCTGAATTGGTGCAGGCAAAACTGGTTTTGGTGAGTCGCTCTGGACAGGCAGAATCCCAAACTTTACAAAACCTAGAAGCCTTGGGTGCAGAAGTTTTGGTCGTTGCGGCGGATGTGACGAATCGAGAGCAAATGAGAGATGCGATCGCTCAAACGCTCAAACGATTTGGCAAGCTGAACGGAGTCATTCATGCCGCAGGAATCGCCGGAGGTGGCATTGCTCAGCTCAAAACATTTGAAGCCGCAGCCGCTGTCCTCGCGCCCAAAGTGCAAGGTACGCTGGTTTTGGAGGAGGTGTTGCAGGATATCCCACTCGATTTCCTCTGCCTCTGTTCTTCTCTCAGTAGCATCATTGGGGAATTCGGACAGACGGATTACTGTGCTGCCAATGCTTTCTTAGATGCGTTCGCTCCCTATTGGACTGCCAAATATGGTTCCAAAGCGATCGCGATCAATTGGGATATCTGGCAACAGGTGGGAATGGCTGTGAATACAGCGGTTCCAGAGGCATTACGGCAACAGCGAGCAGATAGCTTACAGCAAGGATTAACCACTGAGGAAGGCGTTGAGGTCTTCAAACGGATTCTTCAAAATGGTTTGCCCCAGGTGATTGTCTCCACCCAAGATCTCCAAGCGGTGTTGGAGCAGCATCAGCAAGCAGTGTTGCAACAAAAATCTCCCTCAATCGATCAGTTTGTCTCCTCCGCATCAGAAGGGCGATCGCGCGATCATCTTCTCCCTCACACGACCTATGTTGCTCCTCGTCATGCCGTAGAACAGCAGATTGCTGATATCTGGCAAGACCTCTTGGGGGTGGAACTCATTGGCATTCATGACAATTTCTTTGAGCTGGGCGGACATTCTCTCTTAGCTGTGCAGGCGGTCTCTCGATTGCGAGATTTATTCCAGGTCGAATTGCCCCTGCGAGTGTTGTTGAGCGAGGCTTCGACGATCGCGGAATTGGCGCAATGGATTGAGTCCCAGCAACCGCAAGATGAGGATTTGGAGGCGATCGCGCAACTCTTGGCGGATATCGAAAACCTCACTCCCGAACAGCTTCAATCCCAATTAGAAACCTCTCGCTAATGGGTTGAGGCGGCAATATTCCGCTTTGAGTTTCTTTTGAGCACACATTACAAACGTAAGGGCGAAGCATTCGGTAATAATTTTTCGGAGAATCTGGCATGCTTCTACCGAATGCTTCGCCCCTACAAGAGGGATTGAAATTGTTAGCAAATTGGCGCTGAAACGATGAACGACCTGGCTAAACGGATTGCGGCTCTCTCTCCAGAACAGCGAAAGCTATTTGAGCAGCGATTAAAACAACAAAAAGAGCAGTCATCTCAGGCTCTCACCATTCCTCGTCGGCAATCTGGGAATTCACTACCCTTATCGTTTGACCAGGAACGGATTTGGTTTTTTGAACAGCTAGAGCCTAATAGTTGTCTCTACAACATGCCCTTTGCGGTGCGCTTAGAAGGCGCACTGAATGCGATCGCCCTCCAGCAAAGTTTCAGCGCCATCATGCAGCGCCACGAAAGTCTGCGAACCACCTTCACCACGCAAGAGGGGCAGCCGATTCAGGTCATTCATCCCATGTTAGATTGCGAACTGGTATTGAGGGAGATCTGCGATTTCCCAACGCCTGATCAATCCCCAGAATCGGCGATCGCATCCTTTTTGCTCCAAGAATCCCAGCGTCCGTTTGACTTAGCTCATGGCCCCTTGCTGCGGGCGGTTTTGCTGACAATTAATCCAACTCAGCATGTGCTTTTGGTCGTGCTGCATCACCTGATTGCCGATGGTTGGTCACGGGGTGTCTTCATTGAGGAATTAGCCGCTTTCTATCAGGCGTTTAACCGTCAACTGCCCGCGTCTCTGCCCGAATTGCCGATTCAATATGGTGATGTGGCTGTGTGGCAACGGCAGTGGCAAACCAGTGAGGCGGCTAAGACTCAACTCACTTACTGGCAGCAGCAGCTACAGGATTTGCCAATTCTGAATCTGCCCACAGACAAGTCACGCCCAGCCTCCCAGACTTTTAACGGTGCAAAGCTTCCGGTACAACTTTCGGCTTCCCTGACGCGATCGCTCAAAGTCCTGAGCCAGCAAGAAAGCGCGACATTGTTTATGACGCTCCTCACCGCTTTTAACCTGCTACTGCACTACTATAGCGGGCAAGAGGATGTGGTCGTGGGCACAGATGTCGCCAACCGCAATCGCACCGAAACCGAACGGCTGATTGGGCTATTTGTGAATCAATTGGTGCTGCGAACCGATCTCTCTGGAAATCCCACCTTTCGGCAACTGTTGGCACGGGTGCGTCAAGTGACAGTAGACGCTTATGCCCATCAAGATCTCCCTTTCAATACCTTGGTGGAAAACCTCAACCCCGATCGGACTTCGGGGCGATCTCCGCTGTTCCAGGTTAAGTTTGTCTTGCAAAATGCCCCGACACCGCCCTTGGCTCTCCCTGGTTTAACCGTAACACCGCTAGAGGAGATTGACACCCAAACAGCAACGTTGGATTTGTTCTTTGCTCTCTCAGAAACTGAACAAGGCTTAGTGGGAGCGATCGATTACAACACCGATCTGTTTGAGTCGGCCACTATCGAGCGTCTAGCAGGACACTTCCAGCACTTATTGGAGCAGATTGTCGCGCATCCCGATCGCCATCTCTCAGAATTCTGTCTTTTAACTTCATCAGAGTGGCAACAAATCACTGCCTGGAATCAGACCGAACAAGAGTTTGCTGTAGAGTCAAGTTCGACGCTGGTAGCGCTGTTTGAAGCCCAGGTTGCCCGAACCCCGAATGAGATCGCCGTCACCTACGAAGACCAATCTCTCACCTACCGCGAACTTAACCAACGTGCTAACCACCTGGCCCACTATTTGCAGTCTCTCGGTGTCGCTCCCGAAGTTTTAGTCGGGATTTGTTTAGAGCGATCGCTGGAGATGATCATTGGCATTCTGGCAATCCTTAAAGCGGGGGGAGCTTATGTGCCGTTAGATCCCTCTTACCCGCCAGAGCGCTTAGCCTTCATGCTCAATGATGCTCAAGTGCCTGTGCTGATAACAATGGCAAGTCATGAGCAACAGTTATCTGTGCCAGGAACCACGGTCGTTTGCTGCGATCGCGATGCCGCCCTGATCAGTCAGCAGAACCTCGACAACCTGGTGAGCGGAGTGACTGCCGATCATCTCGCCTATGTCATTTACACCTCTGGCTCGACGGGTAAACCAAAAGGTGTTTTGGTCAACCATCGCCATGTGGTTCGTCTCTTTACAGCCACACAGCCCTGGTATCACTTCAACGAGCAGGATGTGTGGACGCTCTTTCACTCCTACGCCTTCGACTTCTCAGTTTGGGAAATCTGGGGAGCCTTGCTCTATGGTGGGCGGTTAGTTGTGGTGTCTTACTGGAACACGCGATCGCCTGAAGCCTTTTATCAGCTGCTGTGCAAAGAACAGGTGACGGTGCTCAACCAAACACCTTCAGCATTCCGTCAGTTGATCCAGGCAGAAGCGTCTTTAGGGATATCTGAAGCGCTCAATCTCCGCTTGGTAATTTTTGGTGGAGAAGCGTTGTCTTATCCCAGCTTGCAGCCCTGGTTTGAGCGGCATGGCGACCAAATACCGCAGCTAGTCAACATGTACGGCATTACGGAAACGACCGTGCATGTGACCTATCATTCTGTCTCAATGGCTGCTCCTGACACCAACAAGAGTGTGATCGGCAAGCCCATTCCAGACCTCCAGGTGTATATCCTAAATCAATATCAGCAACCTGTACCGATCGGCGTGCCTGGTGAAATGTATGTGGGTGGTGCAGGTGTGGCTCGTGGCTATCTCAACCGTCCAGAACTCACAAGCGAACGATTCATTGCTAACCCATTAAGCGATTTACAAGTCCCCTCGCCCCACCCTGCGGGAACGCTTTCAGCGAACACTTCCCACTCCTCGCTCCTATACAGAAGCGGAGATCTGGCGCGATTCCTTCCTGATGGCGCGATTGAGTACTTAGGGCGGATTGATCATCAGGTGAAGCTGCGTGGCTTCCGGATTGAACTGGGTGAAATTGAAGCGGCTCTCAATCAGTATCCTGACGTGCGGGAACAAGTGGTGATCGTGCGTGATGAGCTGGCTGGCAGTGGTGATCAATTGGTTGCCTATGTCGTTCCTCACACCGTCGCAGCACTAGACCTAATCTCTCAACTCCGGAATTGGCTGAAGGCAAGACTACCGGAATACATGATTCCTAGTGCCTTTGTGCTTTTAGAATCAATTCCGCTAACGCCTAATGGCAAGGTTGATCGCAAACAGCTCCCTAACCCCACGGAAGAGTCAGTAGTGCGATCGCGCCAAATTGCCCTACCTCAAACCGCCATTGAAAAACAGCTTGCCAGCATTTGGTCGGAACTCTTGAAGCTGGAGAGCATCGGCATTCACGACAATTTCTTTGAATTGGGGGGACATTCCCTGCTGGCGACTCAGGTAATCTCGCGGGTTCGGGAGACTTTGGGGATTGATATCTCCCTGCGGCAAATGTTTGCTTACCCCACGATTGCAGAATTTAGCGCTCAGGTAGAACAAGCCAGCAGTACAACCACGGCAGTTCCGCCTCTACAAAGATTAGCTAAGCGAGACAACTTACCTCTCTCTTTTGCTCAACAGCGGCTCTGGTTCTTACATCAACTAAACCCCGATGACTTGTCCTATAACTGTGCAGGCGCAATTCAGCTCAAAGGACAGCTTGATACGGTAGCGCTAGAGCAAAGTCTGAATGCACTCGTCCAGCGGCATGAGGTGTTACGGACACAGTTTGTCGTTGAGGAGGGACAGCCGATTCAGGTAATCTTGCCAACGCTTCAGGTGAATCTGCCTGTGGTAGATTTGCGCCAACAGGATAACGCTGATCTCAACCAGTACCTCCAGAAGGCAACTCAGCAACGCTTTGACCTCACCCAAGCACCACTCTTCCGATTCACGCTCCTGCGCCTAAATAATGATGACCATACTCTGCTGCTGAGCCTGCATCACATCATTTCCGATGCTTGGTCAATCGGTGTTTTCCTGCAAGAACTGGCTGATCTGTATACGGCTTTTGTCCAAGAACAAGCTCCAAGTCTAGTAGAACTCCCAATTCAATATGCAGACTTCGCAGTTTGGCAGCGTCAGTGGTTGCAAGGAGAGGCGCTGGAATCACAGCTTGCTTACTGGAAAGCCCAGTTTAAGGAGATTCCACCCCCGCTGAAGTTTGCGATCGCCAATTCCTCGCCAGAAGCACCAGCCACTTCCCAAGGGGCACGACATCCCCTCACACTCACAGTTAGCGTGACCACAGCGCTCAAAATGCTGAGTCAGGAGATCGATGCCACTCTATTTATGACGCTGTTGGCTGGGTTTAATGCCTTGCTCCACTACGCCACTCAACAAACGGATATATCTGTGGGTTCTCCGATCGCCAACCGTAATCACCGGGAAATCGAGGGCTTGATCGGCTTCTTTGTGAATACGCTGGTGCTGCGAACCGATCTGTCGGGTGATCCGACGTTCCGAGAACTGGTGCTACGGGTGCGAGAAACGGCACTAGGCGCTTATGCCCATCAAGACTTGCCCTTTGAACGACTAGTGACAGAACTCCAAGTCGATCGCCAACTTGGACAATCTCCGCTCTTCCAAACTTGGTTTGTGCTGCAAAATACGCCAATGCCCGCCTTTGAGCTGCCCGGATTGCAGTTAACCCTGTCTGACCTGGAAATTGGTGTGGTGCGGCATGACCTGAAGCTCGATCTCACCGAAACCGCGACTGGGCTAGAAGGCTTTTTTGAATACAAAATGGCTCGATTCGACGCGATCGCCATCACCCGCTTAACCAACCTCTACCAAACCTTGCTAGAAACCGTGGTCGCCCAACCTGATATCCGCTTGAGTCGTTTAACTCAGGTTTTATCTGAAACAGAGCAACAACAGCAACAACAGGCGGAGCAGGCCTTCCGAGCGACGCAGCGACAAAAACTTAGCCAAATCAAACGTAAACGCTCTTAAAAAACATTTTCAAAGCCATGAGTAACCCAGAATCTCCCTCCCGTCTCAAACTCCAAGGCATTAAACGCCGCGCCGTCAGCTTTTCTGCTTGGACAGAACTAGTCGCGACAAGCCAATTGCAACCAGACCAACCTTTACCGCTGATCATTCAACCCCAAGTAGAAGGATTGAATTTAGAAACCTGGGCACTGAATCAACGGCAGTGGCTAGAAACTCAACTGTTGCAACATGGCGGTCTTCTGTTTCGCAACTTCAACGTCAACAGTGTGGCAGCGTTTGAGCAGTGGATGCAGTCTCTTTGTGGCGCACTGCTCGATTACTCCTATCGCTCCACACCCCGCAGCACCGTGAGCGGCAAGATCTACACCTCGACCGAATATCCGGCTGACCAATGGATTCCGCTCCACAACGAGATGGCCTATAGCCGCAGCTATCCGCTGAAGATTGCCTTTTACTGTGTGCAACCTGCTGTTGAAGACGGAGCAACGCCGATCGCCGACAGCCGCAAGATTTTCCAGAAGTTAGATAACCAGATCAAAGAACGCTTCATCGAGAAACAGGTGATGTATGTCCGCAACTACGGGGGTGGCTTAGATCTGCCCTGGCAAACGGTGTTTCAAACCTTCGATCGCAGTGAGGTAGAAGCTTACTGCCAGCAAGTGGGCATTGAGTGGGAATGGCGTAGTGACGATCGCCTTAGAACTCGGCAGGTGTGTCAGGCGATCGCAACCCATCCAGTCACAGGCGATCGCGTTTGGTTCAATCAGGCGCATCTGTTCCATGTGTCGAGTTTGGCTCCGGCGGTGCGCGAATCTTTGCTGGCGGTGGTTCCCCCCGATGAGTTGCCCCGCAATGCCTACTACGGCGATGGTTCTGCGATCGAAGATTCTATTCTTGACGAAATTCGCGAGGTGTATCAGCAGGAAATGGTGATTTTCCCCTGGCAACAGGGCGATATTTTGCTGCTCGACAACCTCTTGGCGGCTCACGGACGGACTCCATTTGTCGGTCCCCGCAAAGTAGTGGTGGGGATGGCGGAATCTTGTGAATCGCTGCCCTAGTGTCCAATACGGGCTGCGTTGTGTACACAAGCCTTAGTCTGCTGGAAACTCCCTGAATTGGCCCCCTCAATCCCCCAATACTGGGGGAAGTCAAGAGTCTAGTTCCCCCCAGTATTGGGGGGTTAGGGGGCAAAATGCCAGGAATCTAGCCTAATCACACAGCTTAATCACAACGGTAGCAGCCTGCCCCTTCCCTATCTGTCCGATCGCCTCCTCTAGACCCGATACTCCAGATTCAATCATGCAAACTCCAACCCTTGAAGGATTCCAGCTTTCACCGCAGCAACAGCGACTTTGGCAGTTTCAGCAAGAGCAGTTGTCTCCCCATTGGACTACCTGTCTGGTTTGCATTGAGGGAGATCTGCAAGCCCAGGTTCTAGAAGCAGCCATTCAGCAGGTGGCGCAACAGCACGAAATTCTCCGCACCGCGATCGCTGTTTTGCCTGACGCTGATCTACCTTTGCAGGTGATTACCGACCATCTACCGACACTAGAATCTTGGGATGGGTCAGAGCCATTGCCGTTAAATCTAGATGCTGGTGGAACGGATCGCTCTCCACTGACGGCACGTTTGGCAAAACGGGAATCGAATCACCATCTCCTGCAACTCGTGCTTCCGGTTTGGTGTACCGATGCGATCGCCCTCACTCATCTCGTCGATCAAATCAGTCAAGCCTATGTCGCGATCGCTCAAGGAGAAGAATACACAGTTGATCCAGTGCAGTATGCTGATCTGGCTGCTTGGCAATGTGAACTGTTAGAAAGCGAGGAAGCCGCAAGCGGGAGAGCCTACTGGCGGCAGCAACCCTGGATGCCATTGGAGCATTTGCAACTCCCATTTCAACAGCGATCGCCTGAAAAATTAGGGTTTCAGCCGCAGCAGTTGACCCTAGAAATTTCTAGTGAACAGACACAAGCACTCACCGCGATCGCCCAATCTCATCAGGTTTCCCTCTCAACCTTACTCCTAGCAGCTTGGGAAGTCTTACTCTGGCGGCACACCGATCAATCCACCTTTATTTTGGGTGTGACAGATACGGGTCGGCATTACGAAGAGTTGGAATCGGTACTGGGTCTAGTGGCAAAAGTCCTGCCGATTGCCTCTGATTTAGAAGCAACTCTCCCCTTTACCACCCTGCTTCCGCAAATTCACACCTCCCTCCAAACCGCAGCCCAATGGCAAGAAGCCTTTACCTGGAAGGATGTGCCAGAAATGGCGATCGCCAATCATCCACCTTTTCTCCCTTTTGGCTTTGAATGTTTAGAGCACACATCATCCTTCATCTCTGCTAATCTCGATTGGACAGTTCAAGAGCGGCAAGTTCACATCGAACCGTTTCAGCTCAAGCTGGTTGCTCAGCAGCGTGGAGAGCTAAGCCTGGAACTGCACTACAACGCTCAAGCATTTGAAGCTGAAGCTGTTCAGCAATTGGCAGGACGATTGACGGTTCTCTTAGAGAGCGTGATTCGCAATCCTCAAACGGTCATTGGTGAATTCGAGATTCTTACAGAAAGCGATCGCCAGCAATTGCTGATCGACTTCAACGCAACGACTACCGAGAATTCACCTGTTTGCATTCACCAGCTATTTGAGGCACAGGTCGCGCGATCGCAGAGCATTTCCACAGGAAAATCGCCCAATCAAGTTGCGGTGGTGTTTGAAGATCAATCACTCACCTATCAACAGCTCAACGACAAAGCCAATCAACTGGCGCATTATTTACAGCAACAAGGCGTTGATCTAGAGACTCCAGTAGCTATCTATCTAGAGCGATCGCTGGAGATGATTATTGCCTTACTCGCCGTTCTCAAAGCAGGCGGGGCTTATGTGCCCTTCGATGCTAGCCTGCCACCTGCGGCATTATCATCACGGCTACAAGAGGCGGAGATCTCAGTTCTGATCACACAATCCTCCTTGCGGGCCAAGCTTGCTCCTGATATGTCATCAACCGTGGTCTGTCTGGATGATGAATCGCAAATTACCCAACTGAATGGAAAATCTAGCTCCAATTCCCCCCAGCATATAGCCCTAGCGGGCATCCCAGAAAGGGGGGTTAGGGGGGCCGCACCAACTAGCTCAGTCACGCCTGCCAATCTAGCCTATATCCTGTTTACCTCTGGTTCCACTGGGAACCCCAAAGGCGTGGCTGTGGAGCATCGGCAGCTTAGCAACTACTTGTATGGGGTTCGGCGATCGCTCAAGCTTGACGAACTACCTCCGGGTGCAAATTTTGCCCTAATGTCTACCTTCGCAGCAGACTTGGGCAACACGATGATTTTTGCCTCCCTCTGCTTTGGTGGATGTCTGCATATCCTCTCGCAGGAGCGGGTGATGAATCCAGTGGCGTTGGCGGAATATGGCGATCGCTACCCCATCGACTGTCTCAAGATTGTGCCCTCCCATTTGCGGGCGTTGCTGACCTCTTCGGAAGCGCATCGCTTTCTCCCCCGTCAGCGTTTGATTTTAGGCGGAGAAGCCTTGAATCAGGAATTGGTTGAGCAAGTGCGGCAACAAGCTCCTAATTGTCAAATCTTCAATCACTACGGCCCTACGGAGGCAACGGTCGGCGTTCTCACCCATGCCGTTGATCAGGCTACTCCTGAAACTGAGATCGTGCCTTTAGGAACTCCGTTGGCGAACACCCAAATTTATCTCCTGAATGCCTGCCAACAACCTGTGCCGATCGGGGTTCCCGGTGAAATCTACATTGGTGGCGCAAATGTAGCACGGGGATATTGGCGGCAGGTAGAGCTTACTGAGGAACGGTTTATCCCTAATCCATTTAGGGAAAATGAAGAACAAATATTTCCTCCTCACTCCACCCTACGGGAACGCTTGCAGCGAACACTCCTCACTCCACCCTACGGGAACGCTTGCAGCGAACACCCCTCACTTCTCTACAAAACGGGAGATCTCGCCTGCTATCTTCCTGATAACACGATCGCGTTTTTGGGTCGAGTAGATGATCAGGTAAAAATTCGCGGCTTCCGGATTGAGCCTGGGGAAATAGAAGCCGTTTTGCAGCAGCATCCTGATGTGCGATCGCTGGCAGTGATCAAACGAGAAGATCAACCGAATCAGCCGCAACTGGTCGCTTATGTTGTACCGCAAACTCCTGACACTCCGATTTTGGCCGAGTCTTTGCGATCGTTCTTGGCAGCGCGATTACCAGACTATATGGTGCCGTCTGCGTTTGTCAGTCTGAAAGCCTTACCCCTGACTGCCAATGGTAAGTTGGATCGGCAGGCATTACCCGTTCCCAAAGCTCAGAATGCGATCGCCAAACCCGTCTTTGCTGCGCCTCGCAATGATGTTGAGCGTCAACTGAGTGTCATTTGGTCAAGTATTTTGAATGTCGCTGAGGTGGGGATTCACGACAACTTCTTTGAGTTGGGGGGAGATTCGATTCTGAGCATTCAGGCGATCGCTAAAGCCAATCAAGTTGGGTTACGCTTCACACCTCGGCAGTTGTTTGAACACCAAACGATCGCTCAATTGGCTATGGTGATTGACACTCAGTCACAGAATGAGTCCCTGGCGGCTCAAGGACTGGTCACGGGTGCTGTTCCCCTAACCCCAATTCAGCATCGATTCTTTGAGCAAAATTTGGTCGAACCTCACCATTGGAATCAAGCTGTTTTTCTAGAAGCTCAATCTCCGCTACAAGTTGAAATCTTGCAGCAGGCGCTCCAACATCTGATCAGCCACCATGACGCACTGCGGCTGAGGTTTGAGCGTTACGAGGATACTTGGCAACAGGTGAACGGCAGTCTGGAGACAGAGATTCCTTTGGCTGTGATGGATCTCTCGGAACAGTCTGAAACACAGCAGCAAGAGGCGATCGCGCAAACCTCAAATTGGGCGCAAACCAGCCTGAATTTAGAGACAGGCCCACTCCTGCGCCTGGTGTTGTTCCACTTAGGTAATCAACAACCTGATCAACTGCTGATCGTGATTCACCATTTGGCCGTAGATGGGCTGTCCTGGCGGGTGTTGTTAGAGGATTTGCAAACAGCCTATCATCAGCTTGAGCAAGGGCGATCGATACAGTTGCCGCCGAAAACCACCTCATTCCAGCAGTGGGCGCAGCAATTGCAAACCTATGCTCAGTCGGCAGCCTGCCAGCAAACAGCAGATTACTGGTTGCATCTGCAAAGTCCGATCGCTCCCTTACCCGGCGATCGCACCGGAGAAAATGCGATCGCGTCTACCCAAACTCAATCTATTTCGCTCAGCGTTGATGAAACCCAAACCCTCCTTCAAACGCTGCCCAAGACCCAGCGAGCACAGGTCGATGAAGTATTACTGACCGCACTAGCCCACAGCCTCGCCACTTGGACAGGCAATACAGACCTCCTGATTGATTTGGAAGGACATGGACGGGAAGCGCTCTCAGAAGTGGATGTCTCTCGGACGGTGGGCTGGTTTACTGCTATCTACCCTGCCCGTTTAACAGTGGAGTCTCAGGCAGACGTGGGTAAGATTCTGCAGTCTGTCAAAGAGCAGTTGCGGCAGATCCCTCGCAATGGTGTGGATTACGGGATTTTGCGTTATCTCAGCTCCGACGCGGAAGTGCGAACCAACCTCCGAAAGGCACCGCAAGCTGAAATTTTGTTCAACTACTTGGGGCAATTTGACGCTAATTTAGCGGCCTCCTCGTTGTTCCAATTGGCAACCACGGATACCGGAGCTACCCGCAGCCCGCAAGCTCAACGGCAGCATTTGCTAGAAATCAATGCCTTGGTACTGTCAGGACGTTTGCAGGTGGAGTGGACTTACAACCCACAGATTCATCCACGGCAAACGATCGAGCAAGTCACGCAGCAGTTTTTGGCGAGTTTGCGATCGCTCCTCAACCCCGCTGATTCTTCTGCTGGCAACGGCTTTACGCCTTCTGACTTTCCGCAAGCCAACGTCAGCCAAGCCGATCTGGACAAACTGTTCGCCCGAATGAGCCAAACCCGTGGGGGTGCCCAATGAACTTGAACCAAATTGAAAATCTATACGAGTTGTCTCCCACTCAGCAAGGGATTCTGTTTCACAGCCTCTACACGCCCGAAGCAGATATTTATGTAGGTCAGTTTGGCTGCGTCCTCCAAGGAGACGTTGATCCCTCACAGCTCGAACAGGCATGGCAGACAGTCATCCAGCACCATCCAATTCTCCGCACCGGGTTTCAGTGGGAGGGGTTAGAAAAGCCGCTGCAAATTGTTGATCGGCAAGTAACGCTGACGTTGGAGCAGTTCGATTGGCGATCGCAATCTCTGGAAGTCCAGCAGAACCAATTGCAAGCCTATATTCAGCAAGATCGGCAGCGAGGTTTTGATCTGACTTGCCCCCCTCTGATGCGGCTCAGCCTGATTCGACTGAGTGGCGATCGCTATCACTTGATTTGGAGCAAGCACCACCTGATTTTGGATGGTTGGTCAACCGCGATGGTATTGCAGCAAGTCTGGACAACTTACGCTGCTTTGCGTCAGGGGCAGACACTCCCAATTATCAATAGTCGCCCCTTTGGAGACTACGTTGCTTGGCTGCAACAGCAGGATTTAGCCGCCGCAAAAGCCTTCTGGCAAGACAGCCTCAAAGATATGGCCGCTCCCACCTCGATTGCCATTGACCGACGACAGGGCGATCGCCATACATCCGGTGCCGTGGCACGTCAGCAGCTTCAGCTTGATCCAGAAACGACTCAGGCTCTGACGCAATTTGCCCGTCAACATCAGCTCACCCCCAATACCCTGATGCAGGGAGCCTGGGCGTTGCTGTTGAGTCATTACAGTGGCGAAGCAAATGTTTTGTTTGGTACCACCGTTTCGGGTCGTCCCCCCGCTTTAGCCGCCGCCGAGACAATTGTGGGACTGTTGATCAACACCCTCCCTGTCTGTGTTGCGGTGCCTAAACAGGCAACTTTACTGCCCTGGCTGCAACAGCTCCAACTGCACCAGGCAGAGATGCGGCAATACGAATACACGCCCCTGGTACAGATCCAATCTTGGAGCCAAATTCCTAAGGGCACGCCGCTCTTTAATAGCTTGTTGGTCTTCGAGAATTATCCGATTGATGCCAGTCTGCAACAGGCGACCGACTTGGTGGCGGTACAAGACATCTGGACATTTGAGCAGACCAACTATCCGCTAACGGTCGTTATTCAACCAGGCATCTCCTGGCAAGTGGAGGTAATCTACGACGAGCAACGATTTGAGCCAGATGCGATCGCCCGTCTCCTGGGTCATCTACGCACCTTACTAGAAGGCATGATCGCCAACCCAGATCAATCTCTGGCTGATCTCCCTCTCCTCACTGCCGCTGAACAACATCAGTTGTTTGTTGAGTGGAACGCGCGTGATCGCAATACTCAAACCCTTCCCCCTGGCTGTGTTCATGAATGGTTTGAGGCACAGGTTGAGCGTACCCCTGATGCCATCGCCGTTACCTACGCAGACCAATCCCTCACCTATCGAGAACTGAATGAACGTGCCAATCAATTGGCTCACTACCTGCGTTCCCTTGGCGTTGGTACAGAAGTGCTGGTTGCCATAGCTGTGGAGCGATCGCTCGATCTCATCGTTGGCTTATTAGGCATCCTGAAAGCGGGTGGTGCTTATGTGCCGCTCGACCCTGCCTACCCGCCCGATCGCATTGCCCTGATGCTGGAAGATTCCCAAGCTCCAGTACTGGTGACGCAGCGATCGCTGTTGGAATCTTTGCCTCAATCTAAGGCGCAAGTTGTTTGCTTGGATCGTGATTGGGATGCGATACGAGCAAGCTCAGGCTTCGCCAACGCCCGTTGCAACTCGGAAAACCCCGTCAGTCAGGTTACGGGTGAAAATCTGGCCTACACGATCTACACATCAGGCTCCACTGGCAAGCCCAAAGGCGTACAGGTTCCCCATCGCGCCCTGGCAAATTTCTTACACTCAATGCGTCAAGAACCAGGACTCACCGCCGCAGATGTCTTGCTATCTGTCACAACCATCTGTTTTGACATTGCAGCTCTAGAGATCTATCTGCCACTCATCACAGGGGCTCGCGTGGTGCTAGCTAGGCGAGAGATGGCAATGGATGCCCAACAGCTCAGCCAACTGATTGAGCGATCGGGAGCCACGGTGATGCAGGCTACCCCCGCGACCTGGCGGCTCTTGTTAGCAGCGGGATGGCAAGGAAATCCCCATCTCAAAATTCTCTGTGGCGGTGAAGCTTTATCCCGTGAACTGGCGGATCAACTCCTCGCTAGAAGTCAGTCACTCTGGAATATGTATGGCCCGACGGAAACCACGATTTGGTCAATGGTGGAACGGGTGGAGCCTGGAAGTGATCCGGTGCGGTTAGGTCGAGCGATCGCCAATACTCAAATCTATTTGCTGAATCAAGATCTCCGACCTGTCCCAATTGGGGTGCCAGGAGAGCTACACATTGGCGGGATGGGGTTAGCGCGAGGCTATCTCAATCGACCGGAGTTAACCAACGAACGATTCATTCCCAACCCCCTCACTCCTCACTCCACCCTGCGGGAACGCTTTCAGCGAACACTCTTCACCCCTCACTCCTCACTCCTCTACAAAACCGGGGATCTAGTTCGCTATCTCCCCGATGGCACGATCGAATTCTTAGGACGGATTGATCACCAGGTGAAGCTGCGAGGCTTCCGGATTGAACTGGGTGAGATTGAGGCAGTGCTGGGGCAGCATCCAAACGTGCGAGAACAAGTAGTGGTTCTGCGGCAGGAAGCTGGTGAGAATGGGCAACTGGTTGCTTATGTGGTGCCTCAACCGGATACCAAACTTGACTCCGCTCAACTGCGAGACTGGCTGAAGGTTAAACTGCCGGAATATATGGTTCCGGGGTCTTTCGTGACCTTGGATGCGTTACCGCTCACGCCCAATGGCAAAATCGATCGCAAACAATTGCCTGCACCCGATTGGACAGAATTAACCAAGGCGTTTGTCGCTCCTCGCAATCCCAGTGAGGAAAAGCTGGCTGAACTGTGGGCACAGGTTTTAGGAGTCAGCCCGATTGGCATTCATGACAACTTCTTTGAGCTGGGGGGACATTCTCTCCTGGCAACGCAGGTGATGTCGCGGATTCGAGAAGCGTTTGAAGTGGAGCTGCCGTTACGGTGCTTGTTTGAATCGCCCACTGTGGCAGATCTCGCCGCAACCATTACCCAGGCGATCGCTCAACAGACCGGAGATTCTCAACCCAAGCTGCAACCTGTCGATCGCGATACTGCTCCTTTACCCCTTTCGCTTTCGCAGCAACGCCTCTGGTTCCTCAACCAACTGGAACCCAACAGTTCTGCTTATCACCTCTCCGCAGCACTTCGGTTTACGGGCGATCTTAATGTGGCGATTCTGGAGCGTAGCTTGAATGCAATTCTCGAACGTCACGAAATCCTTAGAACTCGGTTCCAAATCTTAGATGGCGAACCTGTGCAAGCGATCGCCCCTACCTTACAGCTCACCATCCCGATCGTTGATTGGCAAGATTTGCCACCCTCTGCTCAAGCAGCCGAAACAGCACAATTCATTCAAGCTGAGATAGAACAGGCATTTGATTTAGGGCAAGCGCCGCTATTCCGGATCAAACTGCTGCGGTTGAATCCTACCGAGCATCTTGCCGTTTTCATCCTGCACCACATCATTACCGATGGCTGGTCGATGGGCGTTTTTGTGGAAGAGTTGACGACGCTCTACACCGCATTGGCTCAAGGCCATCCATCTCCTTTGCCACCCCTCGCGATTCAATATGCCGACTTCGCCATCTGGCAACGACAACGCTTACAGGGAGAGTTTCTAGAGCAACAGCTTGCCTACTGGACAGAGCAACTTCAAGATGCGCCCGCTCAGCTAGCCTTACCTGCGGATAATTTAGCGCCTGGGTTTAAGGGAGAAAAGCGATCGCATATCCTTCCTGCTGCTCTGAGCACCGCTGTAAAAGGCTTAGGGCACCAAGAAGGCGCAACCTTGTTTATGACGTTATTGGCTGCATTCAAGCTGTTGCTTTACCGTTATACAGATCAGAGCAATCTCTGTGTTGGTTCTCCGATCGCCGGACGCACGCAAAAAGAGACGGAAGCGTTGATTGGCTTCTTTGTGAATACGCTGGTGCTACGAACCGATTTGAGTGGACAGCCCAGTTTCCGAGAATTGGTGCAGCGGGTGCGGGAAGTAACACTGGATGCCTATGCCCATCAAGAAGTGCCATTTGAAAAGCTGGTGGAGGTGTTGCAACCAGAACGGCATTTGCATCAGACACCGCTGTTTCAGGTGTTTTTCAATCTGCTTAACTACCGTGACTCGAAGCTAGAACTGCCTGGAGTTACCGTAGAGGCGATCGCGGATGACCACACTCATTCCAAGTTTGACCTGACCCTTTATGCCTGGGAGCAAGCGGATCAGATTCATCTGGAATGGGTCTACAATGCTCACCGCTTCGGCCCAGAACGCATTGCCATTATGCAAGAGCAGTTCCAGGGTTTGCTAGAACAAATGGTGATCAATCCTGATGAGAGAATTACTCAATTCTCGCTAATCACACCGACTACCCAATCGTTACTGCCGAACCCAGAAGCCCCATTACGAGAAAGCTGGGCAGGTTCAATTCAGGGCCACTTTACAGAGCAGGCAAAACGTCATCCCGATCAGCTTGCCATCGTCGATCGCGATCAAACTTGGAGCTACGCTGAGCTAGATGCCTGGAGTAATCAACTGGCGCACTACTTGCGATCGCATGGCATTCAATCTCAAGAGGTCGTAGCAATCTATGGCGATCGTTGTGCATCTTTGGTTTTGGCATTGTTAGGGGTTTTGAAAGCGGGTGCTGCCTTCTTAATTCTTGATCCCTCCTATCCCGTGGGAGCCTTGCGCGATCGCCTCCAAATTGCTCGTCCTCAAGCCTGGATTCAACTTGGTGCAGATCTACCTGATGAATTGCAGGTTGTCTTACAAGAACTTTCTTGTCGTTGTGAGTTGAATTTATCTGTGCGATCGCGATCTACCATTGCTCAGTGTCTGCAAGACTACAACTCCGACGATCTAGGCATTGAAGTAGATCCTCATGATCTGGCTTATGTCACATTCACCTCTGGTACAACCGGAGAACCGAAAGCTGTTTTGGGAGAACATGCCCCGTTATCTCACTTCTTCCAGTGGTATCACAAAACCTTGCAGCTAAATCCAAGCGATCGCTTCTGTCTGCTCTCTGGGCTAGCTCATGATCCTCTCTTGCGAGATATCTTTTCGCCCCTGTGGATTGGCGCAACGCTGCATATCCCTGATGCTGAGCAAATCATTACACCGGGATGGTTGCAAGCCTGGATGCAACAGCAGGAGATCACGATTAGTCACCTCACTCCCGCAATGGCGCAACTCCTAATGAGTGAAGGTGTAGGAGACAGTCAGCCAAAAGACATCCCATCCTTACGCTATGTCTGCTGTGGTGGGGATGTATTGACCCGATCGCTGGTCGAACGGTTACGGGCGATCGCTCCTGCTGCCACCTGCATCAATGTCTATGGTGCCACCGAAACCCCGCAGATCATGGGGCATTATGTAATTCCGCCCACAGTTGCGATTGCAGAATTGCGCGATCGCCTCCCCATTGGCCAAGGTATTGATGATGTGCAATTACTCATCTTGAATGAGACCCAGAAGCTAGCTGGCATCGGGGAAGTAGGTGAGATTTATGTGCGATCGCCCTACTTAGCGCGGGGTTATTTGAATGATGAGATGCTAACGAAAGAACGCTTTATTGAGGCCCCCCTAGCCCCCCTTTCTGGTATGCCCGCTAGGGCTATATGTTGGGGGGAACCAGAGTCAAAGTCCCCCAGTATTAGGGGATTAAGGGGGCAATGCCTTTACAAAACTGGAGATTTTGGCCGCTACCTTCCTGATGGCAACATTGAATATTTGGGACGACGAGATCATCAGGTCAAGATTCGCGGATTTCGGGTGGAATTGGGTGCGATCGCGGCTGTTCTCACGCAACATCCTAATGTGCAAAATGCCGTGGTGATCGTGCATGAGGAAACCTCCCAGCCCCAGCGCCTCATTGCCTATGTTGCATCGCCGTGCCAAACAGTAGATCTGGTGGATATCCTGCGATCGCACCTGAAAGCGCAATTGCCCTCCTACATGGTGCCCTCAGATATTGTAGTTTTGGGCACTCTGCCGCTGACACCCAATGGCAAAGTCGATCGCAAAGCCCTACCGATTCCTGATCGGCAGCAGAAAGTTGCCACCTCTAGTCATCCGCGATCGCCGATTGAGGAAGTCTTAACCGGAATCTGGGCGCAGGTTATAGGGTTGGAGAACGTTGGGATTCATGAGAATTTCTTTGACTTGGGCGGTCACTCTCTGTTGGCAACGCAGGTCATCTCTCGCCTCAATCGTGCCTTTCAGATTGAATTACCGCTGCGAGATTTGTTTGAAGCGCCAACCGCCGCAGGCTTAGCAACTCGAATCGAAACTGCTTTACGGTCTGCCTCCGGAGAGCCGCTTCCAGCCATTCAGCTAATTTCTAGCCAACAAACCACCTTTCCGCTCTCATTTGCCCAGCGCCGCTTGTGGGTGTTGGATCAGTTGGAACCGGGGAATCCGTTCTACAACATTCCCATTGCCGTGAAGCTGAGTGGTGCACTAGAAATTGCGGCCTTAGAGCAGAGTTTTCGAGAAGTTGTCCAACGCCATGCCTCCCTCCGAACCATCTTCACCACGGTAGATGGCGAACCTGTACAAGCGATCGCTCCTCATCTCCTATTTGATCTTCCCATCACTGATCTGCAAGCTTTACCCCCAGCAGAACAAACAACCGAAGTTCAGCGGCTAATCGAGCAAGAAGCTCAACATGCTTTTGACCTGTCTCAAGGGCCATTGCTACGAGCAACGCTACTCAAACTGAGCGAGGTTGAACATATCCTACTGCTAAACCTCCATCACATTGTTTCCGATGCCTGGTCAATGGGAGTGTTGGTGCGAGAGTTGGCCGATTTGTATGTAGCTTTTGTGAGACAGCTTTCCTCTCCCCTTGTCGCTCTGCCAATCCAATATCCTGACTTTGCGGTGTGGCAGCAGCAATGGTTACAGGGCGATCGCTACCAAGCTCAGTTGGATTACTGGAAGCAGCAACTTGGTGGATTGCCCGTTTTAGCCTTGCCGACCGATCATCCTCGTCCCCCTGTGCAAAGTTTCCGGGGTGCGAGTCAAACAATTCGGCTATCGCAGGATTTATCTGGGCAGTTGCGATCGCTCAGCCAGCAATCAGGCGTGACGCTGTTTATGACCTTGCTGACAGCGTTTGAGGCATTGCTGCACTGGTATACCGGACAGGAAGATCTGGTAGTCGGCACAGACATCGCGAACCGTCATCCGGTAGAAACCGAGGGCTTGATTGGCTTCTTCGTGAATCAACTGGTATTGCGAACTGATGTTTCAGGCAATCCCACCCTGACCGATTTGCTGCATCGCGTGCGCCAAGTGACTTTGGATGCCTACACTCATCAAGACTTGCCGTTTGATCACTTGGTTGAAGCTTTGAATCCCCCACGGGACTTGAGCCGCACGCCACTCTTCCAGGTGAAATTTGTGCTGCAAAACGCGCCGATGCCCTCCCTGTCGCTGGCCGATCTGAATTTGGAGGTGTTGGATGTCGATCGCGGCACTGCCAAATTTGATCTGCTGATCAATCTGGCGGATACCCCAGAAGGTATCCAAGGCTCGCTTTACTACAGCACAGATTTGTTTGAAGCCGCCAGCATGACCCGACTGTGGGAACGGTTTGAACTGGTGCTCCAGCAACTCACGACCGACCCCAATCGCCAGCTCAGCGATGTAGCAACTGCGCTCACCGAAGCCGATCGCACCCAACATCGGCGATCGCAGCAACAGAAATTACGCCAGATGCGACGGAAGGTGACACCGATTTCGTAATCTCCTTTTCTCACGCCAGACCTTGACGACCTAACCAGACAACTCGCACCATGCAACAGCTAACTCAACCCTCAGCCAACCTGAAAGGTTACGAACTTTCCCCGCAGCAAAAGCACCTGTGGATGGTGCAGCAGATCACTGAAGAAAATGCCGTCCAACCTTATCGAGTCCAAGCAGCAATCTCCATTACAGGCGCGATCGCTCCAGCGATTTTCCAAGCTGCTCTACAGGATGTGATCGATCGCCATGAGATCCTGCGAACCACCTTTCAATCAGTTTCTGGTTTGGATCTGCCGCTCCAAGTGATTCAAGAGGCTCCCACTGAGGCGATCGCGATTCTCGATTGGAGCCATCTTGCAGAATCTGAGCAAGCCGTGGAACTGGAGAATTTGTGTCGAGCGCGATCGCTGCCGCTAGAGCAGAGTTTGCAGTGGAGTTTGATTCGTCAGTCGTCTGAGCAACATTGCCTGATGCTGAGCTTGTCTGCCTTGTGTGGCGATATGCTCACGATCAAGAATTTGGTGCAGGAAATTGCCCAACAGTATGCTCTGTGTCTGCAAGCGTCTCCCTCATTAGAAGTAGAGGAACCGTTACAGTATGCGGATTTAGCCACCTGGCAAAATGAACTGCTGCAAGAAAACAACGCCACACCGAACTATTGGCGAAAAGTCGATGATGCGGGACTAGAAACGCTCTCGCTGCCCGTTCAACCCACGGCCCGACAGGCTGCACTCCAGCCCGAAAAGCTCGCCTGGACAGTTCCATCTGCCTTGGTTGACCAAATGGGCAGTGACGCGATCGCGGATACTCTACTCACTGCATGGCAAGTTTTACTGTGGCGACTGACGGGGCAAGAAACGCTGTTGCTGGGTGTAAGCCTGGATGGTCGCAACTATGAAGAGCTGGAGCCTGCGATCGGTCTATTGTCTCGCACCTTGCCACTATCCTCTAAGTTACAGACCAATCTCACCTTTCAACAAGCGCTACAGCAGGTGCAGGCTTCTCGGCAGGAGATGGCACTGCATCAAGACGCTTTTGCCTGGGCGCAGGGATTACCGATTCAGGGTGCAGGCTTAGAAACGCGCATCTTACCGTTGGCATTTGAGTTTGTCGAGCAGTCTGAATCTTGGACAAAGGCTGGCATTCGTTACGCGATCGCCCAACTCGAAAGCTGCACAGATTATTTTTGGATCAAGCTGCGAGGCATTCAACAAGCAGATAGCCTTACGGTGGAACTGCAATACAACGCCGCTCAGTTCACGGCAACAGACATGCAGCGGTTGTTTGAAGAGTTGCAAACCCTGCTGACTCATGCACTTGAAGCTCCCGATACAGCGATCGCTCAACTAGAGATTTTGAGTGCCGCCGAACGCGAACAACTGCTGGTCACATTTAACCAAACACAGGCCGAGTTGCCTCCATATCAGTGTTTACATCCGTGGTTTGAAGCACAGGTTTGTCGCACGCCTGACCAGATTGCTGTAATCTTTGGCGATCGCCACCTTACCTATAGCCAACTCAATGCTCAGGCCAATCAACTGGCGCATTATCTGCGATCGCAGGGTGTCGGCCCCGATATATTAGTGGGAATATGTGTGGAGCGTTCCCTGGAGATGGTAATTGCCCTCCTGGGGATTCTGAAAGCGGGTGGAGCCTATGTGCCGATCGATCCGGGATATCCGCGCGATCGGATTGCCTTCATCTTGTCAGACACGCAAACACCTCTGCTGCTCACGCAGTCGCATTTGTTGTCTCGCTTGCCAGATACCCAAACTCCCATCTTTTGCCTCGATCACAATTGGCAAACCGTTGCTACATCCCCCACCGATAACCTCGACCCCATCACCGATCCTGACCATTTAGCCTATGTGATTTACACCTCTGGCTCGACCGGGCAACCCAAGGGGACGCTGATTCACCATCGGGGGTTGACCAACTATCTCAACTGGGCAATTCAGGCTTACGAAGTCGCAGCAGGCGAAGGCAGCCTGGTTCATTCCTCTCTGGCGTTTGACTTGACCGTGACTAGCTTGTGGTCTCCCTTGCTGGTAGGGCGGAGTGTCGAGCTACTACCCGATGATCCGAGCCTGGAAACGTTGCGGGACGCTTTAGCGCGGCGAAAAAACCTCAGCTTGGTCAAGATTACCCCCGCTCACCTCAGCGTGTTGAGCCAGCAATTGACTCCTGAGCAAGTCAGAGGATGCACCCGGCGGTTCATCATTGGGGGCGAGAATCTCACGTCGGAGTCACTCAGTTTTTGGCGCAAGGCAGCTCCCGATACCTTACTAGTGAATGAGTATGGCCCCACTGAAACCGTCGTGGGTTGCTGCGTTTACACCATTGCCACAGATGATCCAGAAGTAGGATCAGTGCCGATTGGTCGCCCCATTGCCAATACGCAGCTTTATGTCCTAGATGAATACCTGCAACCCGTTGCGATCGGTGTGGTTGGGGAACTGTTCATTGGTGGTGCGGGACTGGCGCGAGGATATTTGAATCGTCCTGAATTAACGAACGAAAGATTTGTCACGAATCCATTCTCAAAGTCCCCCAGAATTGGGGGATTTAGGGGGCTTGCAAAGAGTTCCGAACCTAGCCCCCCTTTCTGGTATGCCCGCCAGGGCTATATGTTGGGGGGAATGAAAGCAGAGGAATCGGCTCGTCTCTACAAAACTGGAGATCTCGCTCGCTATCGTCCTGATGGAACACTGGAATACTTGGGGCGGACGGATCACCAAGTCAAGCTCAAAGGCTTCCGGATTGAGCTGGGTGAGATCGAGACTGTGTTGCGGCAGCATCCCGATGTACAAGATGCGATCGCCCTAGTTCACACCAATTCATCGGGTCAGCAACGCCTAGTCGCCTATGTGGTTCCGGAATCTTCTAAAACATTAGATTCTGAGATCCTGCGATCGCATCTCCAAGCGCGGTTGCCAGAGTATATGGTGCCTGCGATTTGTATATCCATTGCGGCCTTCCCTCTCACCGCGAATGGCAAAGTCGATCGCCGCGCCTTACCCGATCCCGAAGCTCAAACGCAAAATCGTCAGGCGCAGTTCGTTGCACCGACAACCCCTGCTGAAGCTCAGTTAGCCGAGATTTGGGCACAATTGCTGCGCTTAGAGCAAGTCGGCATCCATGAGAACTTCTTTGAATTGGGCGGCGATTCTATCCTCAGCATTCAGATGACAGCTAGGGCGAATCAAGCGGGGCTAAAAATTACGCCGAAGCAGGTCTTTGAGCATCAAACGATCGCCAAACTTGCCGCGATCGCCGTTCCCGCCACTGCTATTACAGCCGAGCAGGGGAGCGTGACAGGTACATTACCGCTGACTCCGATTCAGCACTGGTTCTTTGCCCAAAACATGGCCGAGTCACACCACTGGAATCAATCGCTGCTGTTGGAAGTTCAGCAACCTCTGACACCAGAAACTCTCCAGCAGATCGTGACGCATTTGATGCAGCATCATGATGTCTTGCGATCGCAATTTATCCAAGCTGAAAACGGTTGGACAGCCACCCATGCCGATCAAGAGATTCTCGCACCTGTAACCGTGGTGGATCTATCGGGTGAATCGGAGACGGTGCAGTCAGAAAAGATCACCGCGATCGCCTCCGAACTGCAAGCTCAACTGAAGTTAGAGCAAGCTCCCTTAATGCGGGCAGCACTATTCCAATTAGGCGCGAATCAGCCCAGTCGCTTGCTGATCGTCGTGCATCACTTGCTGATTGATGGGGTTTCCTGGCGGATTTTGCTAGAAGACTTCCAGACGGCTTACGCTCAACTCCAGCGGCAACAACCAATTCAGCTACCCGCCAAAACGACCTCCTTCCAGCAGTGGGGTGAAGCGCTGCAAACCTACGCGCGATCGCAGACGTTGCAACAAGAGCAAGCATTCTGGCTCAACCAAGCCCAACAGGCACAGCAGGATGATCTATCTCTCCCTGTCGATGATCCGAGTGGAGAGAATACGGTGGGGCGATCGCAAACCGTTACCGTGACGCTCACACCGGACGAAACTCAAACCCTGTTGCGAGATCTCCCAACTAAACACCAAGTTCAAATTCAGGAAGTTTTGCTGACTGCCCTGACGCAAACCTTGACTAATTGGACAGGACAATCTGCTCTTTGGCTTGATCTGGAAGGACACGGACGAGAAGAACTGTTTGAGGAGCTTTCTCTCTCTCGCACCGTTGGTTGGTTTACGGCAATCTTCCCCCGCTTACTACACTACAAATCACAAAATGCTCTGAGTCTGCTCAAATCGATCCAAACGCAATTGCGGCAGGTGCCTAACAACGGCATTGGCTATGGCATTCTCCGGTATCTCAGCCAAGCATCAGAGCTGCAAGCCGTTTCCCCTCCTCAAGTTTGCTTCAACTATTTGGGGCAAACGGACGCAACGTTTAACACCGCCTCTCTCTTCCGTCCAGCCCAGGAGTCTAGTGGTGCCTCACGTAGCCCACAGGGAGAGCGATCGCACCTGTTAGAAATCAACAGCATCATTGCAGATGGACAACTGCGAGTGCATTGGACGTTTAGTAACGCGATTCACCAACCCAAAACGATTGAATCTCTCACGCAGCAATTTCAGGCAAACTTGCGATCGCTCCTCTCCCTGGAGCCACAAACGCAACCAACTCCCAGCTTCTCTGCCGCCAACCTCAGCGCCTCCGACCTTCAGAAACTCATAGCTCAACTGCAATCCGGGAAGAAACGCTAATGCAGATGGAAAATATCGAAGACATTTACGAACTTTCGCCCACTCAGCAGGGATTGCTCTTTCACACGCTCCATGCGCCTGAATCGGGGGTTTATTTTGAGCAGTTTTGCTGGCAGTTAAATGGGCCGCTCCATCAATCTGCGTTCCAACAGGCTTGGCAGCGATTGTGCGATCGCCACTCGATTCTCCGCACTGCCTTTTGCTGGGAAGCCTTGGAGCAACCCTATCAGGTGGTGTATCGACAGGTGGAGCTACCTTGGGAAGAGCAAGATTGGCGACAGGTCTCTGCTGCTGATCAGGAGGAGAAACTGCGGGCTTTCTTGAAAGAGGATCGCGATCGCGGTTTTGTTTTGCCCCAAGCGCCCCTGATGCGCTGCACACTAATTCAAACTGCGGAAACATCTCATTACTTTGTCTGGAGCCACCATCACCTTTTATTGGATGGCTGGTCTACGGCGCTGTTGTTTAAAGAGATTCTGGCGGATTATCAGGCTTTATCGCAGCAACAATTCCTTAGATTAGAACCACCTCGTCCTTATCGCGATTACATTCTCTGGCTCCAGCAGCAAAATCCTTTAAGTGCTGAACCCTTCTGGCGGCAATATCTTCAGGGCTTCACAGCACCCACAGCGGTTAATTTAGAGCAACCACAAAACACCAACCCAAAAGGCGATCGCGGTGAGCAGCAAATTTACCTTTCAGTTGCTACCACCCAAGCTCTCAAAACCTTTGCCCAACAGCAACGATTGACGCTTAATACATTGGTGCAAGCAGCCTGGGCTTTGGCGCTCAGTTGCTATAGTGGGGAATCGGATGTGGTCTTCGGGACTGTGGTTGCAGGTCGTCCGCCCACCTTGCCCGGGGTGGAATCAATGGTGGGGCTATTTATCAACACACTACCTTTGCGGGTGCAAATGCCAGCAGAGGCAAAGCTAATTCCCTGGCTACAACAGCTTCAAGCTCAACAGATGGAACGGCAGGAGTATGAATATAGCTCCCTAGTGCAGATTCAGCGCTGGAGCGAAATCCCTGCGACGTTACCTTTGTTCAATAGCATCTTGGTATTCGAGAACTATCCGATCGATACCACGGTGCGATCGCCTGCCACAGATCTCACGATCGAGCGGATCAGCACCTTCGAGCAGACCAACTATCCCCTGACGATCACCGCGATTCCGGGTGAGGAACTGCTGCTCCAGGTTACTTACAATGCCCAGCAGTTCACGGATGCCGCGATCGCCCGTCTTCTCGGCCATCTGCAAACAGTTCTGGAACATTTTATTCATCAGCCTCAAACTCGCCTGAAAGATCTCTCTCTCCTTACCCTCGCTGAACAAAACCAGCTTCTAATCGAGTGGAATAATTTAGAGCCGCCCGCAGATGATTACACCTTGGGAGACGTTGGCTCTTGTCCCCCCCAGTATATAGCCCTGGCGGGCATACCAGAAAGGGGGGCTAGGGGGGCAAAAGTTGCTGTAGAAAACCCAGCAGAAGTAAGCTCAACCCTTTGCCTGCATCATCTCTTTACAGATCAGGTAGAACGGACTCCTGACGCGATCGCTCTGGTTCATGAAGATCAGCAGCTTACTTATCGTGAGCTGAATCAAAAAGCGAACCAACTGGCTCACTATCTGCAATCTCTTGGTGTTGGCCCGGAAGTTCTGGTGGGGGTTTGCCTGCCGCGATCGCCCCATCTGATCATCAGTCTCCTGGCGATCCTCAAAGCTGGGGGTGCGTATGTGCCGCTTGACCCCAATTATCCAGAAGAACGCCTTTTGTTCATGCTGTCAGATGCTCAGGTGGCGGTATTAATTACCCAGGAACAGATGGAGGGTCAGCGCATCCCCACAGTGCCGACCTGCCACCGGGTTGCCCTAGACACCGACTGGGAGCATATCAACCAACTACCCGATAAGAACCCTGAAAGTGCCGTCACAGCCGAGAACTTAGCTTATGTGATTTACACCTCTGGCTCTACAGGCGTGCCCAAAGGGGTGGCAATTCAGCATTCTAGCCCTGTCGTGTTCGTAGAATGGGCAAAAACCGTCTTCACCGAAGCAGAGTTAGCCGGAGTTCTGGCTGCGACTTCCATTTGCTTTGATTTGTCAGTTTTTGAGATCTTTGTACCTCTCAGCTGGGGCGGTCGGGTGATTTTGGCAGAGAATGCCTTGCACCTACCCACCATCCCTGCGGCCTCTCAAGTGACGCTGGTCAATACCGTGCCCTCCGCGATCGCCGCACTCTTACCTGGCCCGCTTCCAGTTTCCGTTCGCACCGTCAACCTCGCTGGTGAACCACTGCAACCCGCCTTAGTGCAGCAGCTCTACCAGCAACCCACGATCGAGCGAGTCTTTAACCTGTATGGCCCATCGGAAGACACTACCTATTCCACCGTGGCACTGATGCAGCGTGGGGATTGGAGCACTCCCTCCATTGGACGAGCGATCGCCCGGACTCAGGTTTATCTCCTAGACGCTTATCTCCGTCCCGTTCCCATCGGTGTCCCCGGCGAACTGTACCTGGGTGGTGCGGGGCTGGCACGGGGCTATTTGAATCGTCCTGAGTTAACCCAGGAAAAATTTATCCCTAATCCGTTTCGAGATACTGAGGCCAGCCTCCCTAACCCCTCAATGCTAGGGGGAATTAAAGCAGGGATATCTGATCGCCTCTACCAAACCGGAGATCTCGCTCGTTACCGTTCTGATGGCAATATTGAATTCCTGGGACGGATTGATCATCAGGTCAAAATTCGCGGCTTTCGGATTGAATTGGGTGAAATTGAGTCACTCCTCAGCCAACACCCAACAGTGCAAGAGGTGATTGTGGTGGCGCGAACCGATCAACCCGATCAAGCGCGTCTCGTGGCTTACATTGTGCCTCATTCTAAGGAGGGAGATAGCGATCGCACACCAACATCCCTCCAGCAAGTCTGGCGCGATTACCTGGGGCAGCGGCTACCCGCTTACATGATTCCGGCGGCATTTGTGATTTTGGATGCCTTGCCGCTCACACCCAACGGCAAGATCGATCGCAAAGCGCTCCCCTCACCTGACTTCAATATCCTCGAATCAACAGCGATCGCCCCACCCACAACCCCAACCGAAATTGAGTTGGCGCAGATCTGGAGCGAACTGCTCAATGTAGCTTCAATCGGCATTCACGACAATTTCTTTGAGCTAGGAGGTCACTCGCTCCTCACAACGCAACTGCTTTCCCGCATGCAAACTAGCTTTGCCGTTGATCTATCGCTTCGGCAGTTGTTTGCCTCCCCGACGATCGCCGACTTAGCGACCTTAGTTGATCGGCAACTACATCCCGATCAAGCTGAGCCATGCTCTAGCGATTCGTCTCCTGATCTGATGGCGGATACGGTACTGCCTGCGGATATTCAACCCAGCTCTCCCTTTCAACCTATTGCTCCTAAGCATTTGCTACTAACCGGAGCGACCGGATTTCTGGGTGCCTTCCTTCTGGCCGAATTGTTACGGCAAACTGAGGCAACTCTCTATTGCTTGGTGCGGGCAGAGGATGAATCAGCTGCTCAGCAAAGATTACAGCGATCGCTGCAAACCTACAAAATCTGGCAAGAGGAATGGCGCGATCGCATTGTGGCGATTCCTGGGGACTTAGCGCAACCTGATTTAGGGCTGTCTGCTGTTCAGTGGCAATTCCTGGCTGAAACACTGGATGCCATTTATCACAATGGAGCCTGGGTGCATCATGCCCTACCCTATGCCAGCCTCAGAGATGCCAATGTTGTGGGGACAGAAACAGTGCTGCGCTTGGCCTGTCAGCATCACACCAAACCTGTCCACCTAATTTCTACCAGTAGTGTCTTTGCACCTACCGAGAAGGGTGGAGTACAGACAATTTGGGAGCAAGATATCCCTAGTCTGGAAACATTGCCACATAATGGTTATGTACAAACCAAGTGGGTGGCAGAACGGCAGGTGATGAATGCTCGCGATCGCGGTTTACCAGTGGCCATCTATCGTCCCGGACGTATCTCTGGAGATAGTCAAACCGGAGTCTTCAACGCCAACGACTTTCTCTATCAATTAATCATTGGTTGTGTCCAGCTTGGTAGTGCACCCGAAGGAGAGATGCCCATTGACTTTATCCCTGTAGATTATGTCAGTCAAGCGATCGTGCATCTATCACTGCAACCGACAGCCCTAGGGCAAGCCTTTCATTTAGTGACTCCCCATCCCTTATCTGCCGAGCAGTTGATCCACAAAATTCGATCTCTCGGCTATCCCTTGCAACGATTACCTTACAGCGAGTGGCGATCGCAACTGCTAGAGATTGCCCAACACCAGCCAGATCATCCACTCTATCCGCTGATTCCCATGTTCCCCCCTGCCAAGGAAGCTGCCTCTAGTACAGCCACGCTGGAGTTTGACTGCCGCAACACCTTAGCAGGATTAGCAGGCACTTCGATTCACTGCCCGTCTATTTCCGACTCGCTCCTCGACACCTACTTTGCCTACTTGATTCAAAACGGCCACTTAACTCCACCCGTACCCGCACCAGCCCATGCAAACTCCTCTCGCTAAACCCATCTCTGAGTTCTCTTCTGTCTTGGCTGCCCGCGCTGCTCAGGCAGGCTTAAATGCTCGTCAGCAAGCCTATCTGGAGAACTTTATTACCCAATACGATCAGCGGCACCAAACCTCCAAACAGCTCGCCCAAACCTATCGCTCGGTTTTAGCAGATGCGCGGGTCGGGGCTGGGTTCGAGCCGTTGCTGAAAGAACTGGTGTACCCGATTGTGGGCGATCGCGCGGCTGGCTCTAGAGCCTGGGATGCCGATGGCAACGAATATGTCGATTTCCTCATGGGGTTTGGGGTGCATCTCTTGGGGCACAATCCCCCAGTGGTGCAGCAGGCGCTGATCGAACGCTTGCAGCAAGGTATGGCGTTAGGGCTGCAATCTGATCTGGTTGGAGAAGTCGCTACTTTAATCAGCGATTTCACTGGGATGGAGCGAGTCGCCTTTAGCAATACAGGCACCGAAGCGGTCATGACTGCGATCCGACTGGCCCGCGCCGCGACCAAACGCCAGAAAATTGTTTTATTTGCCGGGTCTTATCACGGTCATTTTGATGGCACCTTGGTAAAAAGAGACCCGACTGTTACGGAGCAAACAGGGCAGGCAGTTCCCCGCTTCCCCGGTGTTCCCGCTGCGATCGCCCAAGATGTCTTGGTGTTGAAATACGGAGATCCGCGATCGCTGGAAATCATCCAAGCGCATGCCGATCAGCTAGCAGCAGTTTTAGTCGAACCTGTGCAGAAACGGCGTTTAGATCTCCAACCACAAGCTTTCTTGCAACAGCTCCGCCGACTGACCCAAGACCAAGGAATTGCCCTGATCTTTGACGAAATGCTGACTGGTTTCCGGATTCATCCGGGTGGGGCACAAGCTTGGTTTGGCGTGCGGGCTGACATCGCCACCTATGGCAAAATCATCGGCGGCGGTATGCCCATCGGTGTGATTGCTGGAAGTGCGAAATACCTAGATAAAATTGACGGTGGGCAATGGCAGTATGGCGATGACTCCGCTCCCCAAGTTGAAACTACTTATTTTGCGGGCACCTACTGTAAACATCCTTTAGTGATGACAGCAGCTAAAGCAATTTTGCAACACCTCAAAGCTGAGGGAGATTCCCTGCAACAACAACTCAATCAGCAAACCCAACAATTGAGCGATCGCCTCAACCAATACTTTACTCAGGTGGGTATCCCGATTCAAATGGTGAATTTTGGTTCTCTCTTCGGCCCTGCCAGTGATGATGCTACGACCGAAACTTCTAAGCAGTCGGCAGCTTCGATCACCATGATTCTCTTGTCCTATCATCTGCAAGATCAAGGGATTCTGCTATTCCCCGATGGTAGCGGCATTCTTTCAACAGCTCATACCGATGCTGATAGCGATCGCCTTTTAAGGGCTGTCGAAAATAGTGTCCATGCTTTATACCAAGGGGGCTTCCTAGGCTAGTCATGATTTTTTAATCATGTTTAGGGGGTTGCAAATAAATAACACCCCTGTCAAGCAGGAAGAATGGTGATATCCCATTTGGGTAAAGTTTCAGACCGTTGCCAGAAGGGGAGATAGGATTCTAATTCCTCAGCCAGCAATTTGAT
>JAHHIL010000039.1 GCA_019358975.1 Trichocoleus desertorum ATA4-8-CV12 | reverse complement strand
TCATAGAGACGGGAAGTAGGAGTCATGGGTTTTGCTAATGGGTGTGGTAACTGATCAGCTTAAACCAAGCTCCTCTTCCCTCCTACCTTTCGTTTCAATCACTCAGACTTTTGTCAGTCAAGCAGGGATGATCCCTTCAAAGTGCCGTTTACTAGTGAGGGCACGCTACTAACTCCTGCACAAGCTCTGTATTTCTGTGCCATTTCCTACGCTCAACAAGATAACCAGTTCCGTTGGGGGAAATACACAGAATTCGTAGCTACTCTCAAGCGCTGCCATCGAGAGTCCCGCAATAACACACTCCAAGCCGTCTATCTGCTGGAGGATGAAAGCCTAGTCATTCTTAAAAAACATGGCAAGAAGATCCTCTCCAAATAAATTTTTGATACGCTTACCGCTTCACAAACCCCTACTATTTTCAGCCTCCTTGCACCAGTGAAAGTGAGTATGTTGGTGAATCAGCTGCGACAGGTTAGACCAGGTGAGGCACCGTTGTGCCAGCATAGCTTCTAAGGTATCCAAGCCCTCGAACTATCGGTTGACAATCGCTTCATCACTCAACTGCCATAAGCGCTCCGCAGGCTGTAGCTCTGGTAAGTAGGGGGCAAGGATTTTAGATGAGTTCCTTCTGGCACCACCACCTTCACAGAGCGATGCCAGCCCGCTCCATTGAGGACTAGCAAAATCTGTCAATGAGATCCTGCTCCCACCGCTTGATCTAAGGCAGCCAAGGCGGCATTGAACCAAGCCACATTTACTCGAGGCAAGATGAACCATTCCGTCTGCCCGCTTTGAGGATGCACAAAAGCATACAGATACAGCCATTGGCAGCGATGCTGGACTAGAGCGATGGGGCAATGCCTTCACTGGGTTCAGACCCAGGAATGCTTAACATTACTTTACCTCGCGCAGCTTTTTTAGCCGTACGTGATGGAGGATCGTTTTTGCTAGAAGCGTTACTCATCAAGCAGTGACGCAGCTGCTTAAAGACAGGTAGCCTATCGTTCAAGCTCTACGGCTGGGAAAAGGTTGCACAAAACTGGATTTTCTAAAAACTCACTCTCTACGATAAACCCCAAGATGCCTGAAAAACATCAATTTTTCTACTGTGTCGGTAAAGGGGATAAGAGTTTATGTCTTTTTCATTCTGCAACAAACATGTTCTTGCCCAACGACTTGGATACAGTCATCACACTCTAAAAACGATTCGACAACGTGGTGACTGGATTGAAGGCGTACATTACGTCAGACCGAACGCCAATTCGAGGGTGATCCGCTACAACCTTGAGCTGTGCCTGCATTGGCTTGCTAACCAGCACAATATTGAGGCGCATCGTAAGGAAATTGAGCGTTATTTGATGAGTTTGCAGGGAGAAAAACTGCGAAAAGCAAAAGAGTGATTTGAGATGGCACAAAAGGAGAGATTTAATCCATGAAAAACAAACTCAACACAGTTGAAAAGATGTCTCACAACACCACTTTGACTACAAAAGGAAAGCTCAAAAACGATGCAAAATAACGAAAAAGCGATCACTGCTACCAACAGCGATCGCCAAAAACAAAACATGTTATCTGACATCCATTCTAGCAAAAATGCTAAACCAACACCTCAACAACTTCTTGGCTTTTTGAAAGCTATTCCTGGAGACTGGGCTCTTGTTGCTGTAGGAGATAACAAAGCACCAATTGGAAAGAATTGGCAAAATACCCCTTTAACCAAACAAGATTTTGAGGTGGCGGCTCAATCTGGACAATTTAAACGTTTAGCTGTGGAGAGAAGAGATAGTACAATATTTCATCCGCCTGTTTCCTGGGTTTGCGCAATTGGTGTTCTCTGCGGCACTGCGTCTGGTGGATTAGTATTCGTCGATCACGATGGCTCAAGCTGCGACGATTTGATTCAGAAACTATCAGGGCAATCTCTTGAACTGGCGCTACCTAAAACAGTTTCGGTGACATCCGGAAGAGAGGGACGCCATCAATCTATCTATCGAATCCCCGAGCGTTTTTGGGGTGCGATCGCTACGAAAAAAATAAGGACAGGCGTAATAGGAGAAGATGGTAAAGCAGATCAACTAGAACTCCGGTGGGACGGGTGTCAGTCAGTAGTTAGTGGACATCATCCAATTACAGGAGCTTATAGATGGCGATTAGGTCTTTCTCCGGAAGAGTGTGGTGTAGCAGAAGCTCCCAACTGGATAATTGAGCAAATGATAGAGGAGCAACCTAGCCAGTTGAAGCTACAGTATGGAAATCGATTACAGAGCTCAATTGAAAGAGATAGGGCATTGTCTTTTCTCGCTGCAATCCCTCCAACTGAAGATTACGGGCGTTGGATTGAGGTTGGAATGGCCCTCCACTACGTTAGCGAAGATTTATTGGAGGTCTGGGACGACTGGAGCCAAGGAGCAGCTAACTATCAAGCGGACGCCTGCGCAAAACATTGGAGATCTTTCAAGAAGAATGGAGGCGTTGGGTTAGGCACGCTAGGTTTATTGGCTAAGCAAAATGGTTGGCGATCGCCATCTAGTAAAAATGAAGGCGATCGCCAAATTCATACCCTAGCTGGAAGAGACAAGATTAATCAGCAACCTCCACTCCCTTCTGAAGACTCAGAGAACTTGGAAGAACTAGCTGAAGAGGTGCAAAGTTTAGTTAAAATAGTTGAAGAGGCTGCACCCGTTCAATCTTTACTGTCTCCTCTCTTGACAACTCCGCTTCAGCATCGTGCCAATCAATTCAATATCCCACTTGAGTGCTTTATCGGAATTCTGTTGCCCGTTGCAGCTTCACTATTAAGAATAGATACTTGCCTTGAAATTGATCCTAATACAGACTTTCGACCACCGCCGATTCTGTGGGTGGGATTAGTTGGCCCTTCAGGCTCCACAAAATCGCCGATCTATAATACTCTGCTGAATCCGTTGGAGAAGTTGCAGACCGATGCTGATATTGCTTACCAAACTGCTTTCACACAGTACAAGGAGGAGTTAGCTCAGTGGGAGAAAAACCCTAAGGATGAGCGAGGTGATGCTCCCAAAGAGCCAGCTCAACGGGAGTACTATTTACAAGATGTAACCTTAGAGGCTGTTGCAGCTTGTTTAGGGAAACAACCTGGCAAAGGAACGATCGTTGCTGCTGATGAGTTGACAAGTGTGTTAGCTGGATTCAACCAGTATCGTGCTCGTGGCCAGGGGAACGATCGTCAGAAGTGGTTGTCGATGTATGATGGCAAACCTTTCAAAGTAAACCGTAAGACAGAGTCTAGAATATCTGTGCCCCGGACCTCAGTAAGCTTGGCAGGGACAATTCAGCCCGACGTTTTGCAGAAGTACATGGGAACGTCGGAGGAAGGAGATGGTTATTGGTCTCGTTATCTCTGGGTACCGTTATCACTGACTAAAATGCCGCCCCCAGGTGAGGGATCAAACTATAATCTATTTGGTTTGCTTCAATCAATTTATAGGGCTCTAGAAAACCTACCATCTAAGACCTATCAACTTGATCATAAGGGACATCAAATTTGGAGAGCGTGGCATTGTTTATGTGAGGATCAAAAGGTTTCTGAACCTAATTCGGTACTAAGAGCTATCTATCCAAAAGCAAAGGAGAGGGCAGCCAGAATCGCTCTGATCGCCCATTGTGTCAATGCCGTTGCTGAGGATCGGCTACCTGGGCCAATTGTTTCTAGCGAAACTTTAGAAGCAGCGATCGCATTTACGAAATGGTCGATTGGTCAGGCTCGCCTTATTTATGCCGACTCTGGTATCACGCTTCATTACCAGTCACCTGAAATCGTTCGCTTTATAGAGCGGTTTAAGCGTAATGGGTGGATTAGTGCACGCCAAGTAACCCACTGGTCCTCTGGTCGAAAAAAGCTAAAAGCTGATGCTGCACGAGCTTTTATGGGCCAGGTTGTTAATCTGGGTTATGCCATTGACAATGGAGAAAAGGGAAAAGCTTATCGGATCTGTATCAAAAACAGCGACATTAACGCTGGTAACAATGAGACGGTAATACCTTATATGACGGGGGGTGAGGCTGGTAACAAAGCTGCTAACAAGCTAGTAACAAACAAGTCTGCAAGCCTTGAAAGCCACCTCAATATGGTGTCAGGATATAGTAACACTGTTTATACCGCCCCGATCAACTTAAGGGACGAGCAGTTACCAGAAGTTACTAGTGTTGTTACTCCTTCGGAAAGCTCTCTAAATAAAGAGGTTGAAGGCTTTTGTTACCAAGTTACTGGCGTTACATTTAATGTTGGCGATCGCGTCGTGCTGAGTGGCGAGGGGAACCAACGTCCTCCTGACGAACTAAAAGCCGTGTGGATTGTTCGAAAGATTGAGGAGCAGGGAGTTACCATCTATGATGATGTCTTGGGCCGTCGGCTGTTTCCAATTGAATGGTTGCTGCTGTATCAAAGCTCAGCGAAGTAAATATGGGTAGCTTGGGGTAGATTTGCGATCGCAATCAATTGGGTGGCTTATACTCCAATGGTTTTGACCATCTCCTTGCTACCTGTACGTGTTAATAACTCACTAACAGGCTCTAGCTTACGAGCCTGTTAGTCTGAAATCAGCGATCGCCTTGAAGATATCATCAATGACTACTCAGCGCTTAAACGGTTTCTGAGTTATTACTTGAAAGGATGAATTTTGGCCCCAAGTAAGCTCCATCCCTTTGTTCTCCAAATCTTGGATGAACGGCTTCAACTGGTCTTGACCATCACGCTGCCAAGGAGCGCCCCTTACAATTGCTACATCACTCACCAAAGACGAGTAAAAGGGCTTTTTGGACGGTTAAGATATTCAGTCAACTGCTTAGAATCCTCACCTTTGGTATCTGGAAAAAATGTTAGTAGTTCAAGGTATTGATCCGCTTGTCTGAAACCTTGTCTACCATCGGCTCTCACTATTCTTTCTGTTACAGGATACATTCGATGCCATAACCTTCCAATCCGAGTCGGATTATCTTGATTTCCAGTAAATCCTGCTACAGCCGTTCCCTTAAGCTGCTTTGTGGGAACAAACTTTCTCCCCCGGAGCACCTCATCATAACCTTGATGAAACCACTTTATGGCGAGGCTATCCCCCTCGTCATCTGCTACCCTCCCCCAAACTTGTGCGCGATCGCGGCACCATGCTTCACGCCATTTAGCTGGATGATCGTGAACTAGCTCTAACTGACATCGTTGCATCCAGCTCTGTGCAACATTTAGAACACGATCGATTACCTGTCCAACTGCCTGTAGTTGATCATCTGGATCATTACTTAAAAAAAGAGATTTCTGCCATGTCCAATGACAGCCAATCAGCTTCTCATATTGTTCGTCAGGATAAAACTTGCGGTGATCAACTCGTCTCCAGCTCCTGCCGAATCCACCTAATAACATCGAAAACTGCATTAGGTGGTTGACAAGACTCTTTAACGCTTTTTCCTTCTCATCTTCAACAGATTGCGTCAGTAGCCAAGACAATTCTCCCTTGACTTCGTAATATGGCATTTCATATCGGCCATACTTTTCCCACCTAAAAGGTTTAGTTTCCCGAAATCCTATACTTAGCAACCCCCAATCTGTTCCGTTATGAATTCCTCCAAATAGTTGTTTTACCAAGGATTCAGCCGTGTCCTCATCACTCAACCCTCCAAAAATCCTGAGTGCATGACCTCTTAATGCCGCTCGAAAAATATTGGGACGAAATTCTGGCGTACTGTCTAACAGCGTAGATGCTACTCCCTGTCCGTTGAGAGTTACCTTGTAAAGAGGCGATTCAGCCCGCTCTGTTGACTTGCCATACCCAGCGGATACACGACAGCCAATCCCGTTTGAGAGGGCCACTCTCCAAACTTGCCAAATGTCCTGCCACTCGGCTCCTATTAAGTCAATTGCACTAGAAATACCAAATTTCAGCTCTGGTTGATGCAAAGAAATTTGAACGAATGCCCCCCCATCTTTCTGACGAGTATCTAAATTCTTAACCTGCCACCCTTGCTGTGGATGAGCCAAGTCAATTAAATTGTTCTTCCAAGTATTGCTGGTAGGATATCCTCCATGGAAACGCAAAATGCCAGGAGATATGCTGTCTCGATCACCACAGTAATAGACAACACGATCGGGAAAAATTTTATTACATGCTTGTCGGAATGCCCCTTTCATGCTGCTGCCAGGATAGTAAGGAAACCCTCTAGCGCCGATCACAGGCAGAATAATCGTTGGATCAGCCCCGCTATTGGAGACAAATCGCCATGTAATGCAATAGGGAATAGTCTGAAACGAGAAACAAGTATCGTCTGACTGGTGCTGGCTTAAAGTGGGTGGCTGAGAAGGTAGTTCTGCTATTGTCCATTCCGACACCCAGCGTTCAATGTCGCTTTCAGTGTCGCGATTACGATTACCATCGATATATTGAAGTTGACAACGTCCGCTCACAGAAGCACGGAACATCATTGGTACATCATCTGCATTTGACATTATTATCCCTCAACGATATTTTCTCAGCCTGATTACTTGTATCGCTGAGTCCACCACACCATGCAATCGCACAGTTGCGTTAGTACAGCTAGAGCAACTTGACGATTTTCATGACTAAGTCTCACTCCCGTCTCATTCAATGGAATATCGCCCCACAGTTTTTGAGCCATTATGTTTGCATTTTCATCATTGGGTAGCACAACTCCAGCTCCGTCTAATATGGAGACCAGTTTTCTCCAGGTTTCCTGCCAATATGTAGCATTCTTGTCTTGTTTTTTGTTGTAGTGCCGTAGCTGCTCACCCCAAAATCGCTCCAATCCATAAGCCACTGATTCTCGCATTTCGTACACTTCTCTCAAGCAAGAGTCACCTGCGATCTCCGGATCTGCATCAATTTGTAGAGCACGTTGCACTAACCGATGGGCAACTTGATCTAAACCGTAAGGATTCCAAGCCATCTTCACGCTCCTATTGATTGCGACTGTGAATAGTTTGAGCCTGATGTAGCGGTGAAATACTCACCTGATAGCATGACTGAAGTTCGCCCACAGCCAATGGATTCCAGCCCGCCCAAGTACAAATCTGTAGTAGTTTCCTTAAACGGTTTCCAAGCTATTTTGTTCTCGATGTCTACTTTGGAAACACTCTGGCGAATTGCGATTGGAAACACCAAAATGCTATCTTCAGGCAATGCTTCGAATCCAAAGAAGTTCTCCACTTTCTTTGCTCCATCTTCTAACTTCGTCCGTGTTTGTCGATACAGCGCCATATCATGAATTGTTGCAATATCACTGTCGTCCACAACTACTAGGTTTTCGGGCTTAACACGGGAGTTAAGGGGTACCCAAGCACTAAGCTCTGGTGTACTCTTCAAATTGTCTAGAAACCCAAGGTTGAAGAAGAGGCGATTGCGATGGTTGTTGAGTTTCACTGGATATTGCCCATCCACTGGTTTGGGTATTGGATAGGAAATATCTGTAATCTGTTGGTACCGTTTTAGTAAACGCGGACAGCTAACCCATACGATGGGCTGACCAGGACAAAACACTGGCAACCACACTAGAGAGGCGTATTCAAACTTCACAAGAGCTTCCGTTGTGCCACCATCAGTTTGCCCAGCAACCGAGGAGTGACCGTACCAGTAATTTTCATTGATCAAGTCTGGGACAGTGATTTTTTGCTCTTTAGCCTGCAATTCTAGCCATTCCAACCGCGAAAGGGTCTTTTTCTTCTCTCCCTCTCCAACCTCTACGGTCTGCACTCTCGAATTAGGAATTACTATCTGCTTCTCTTTTAACTGTTTTTCAAGCCACCACTGCCGTTTTTGTCGCATGTCGGCTCGGAAGCGGCCTCGAATGGAACTTCCAGGAATGATACCTGTTTGGGTAAATTGGTCGCGGAATATGAGATTGAGGTTTCCAGTTTCTTCTCCAGCGCTGGCTCCTACATGAAGTGGAGCCAGGGTCTCGATGATGCCGTAGGCTTTGTGATACATGGTTTTCTGTTTAAGCTTGCACTGACTAAGAAAAAAGACTAGGAAGCGATCGCTCCTTGGGTTTCAGCAGTAGGCTCAGCGATCGCTCCCGGTAAGGGTAAAGCTAAACCACAGCCCCACCGCTTGAGAGATGGACCTTCTTTAGGAAACCAATCCTCACTCCAATCCACCCAAGCAGGTTGGGGGTGTTCGGTGATGTAGACAGTTCCGGCAGGGACAGCATAGCGACCACGTGATAGAAGCTTTGTTCTTTCTTTACCTCCCAAGCGGTAACGGAAGGGCATTGCCCGCTCGGTCAATAACACTGCATTCCAAAGAGGTTCCCAGCCGTTACTTCGTTGAATACCGGGTTCACGATAGGAGAGACGGTTTGATCCCCAGATGGCAGGAGTAATGAGGGCAAAGCTTTGTTTCAAGGGGGCTTGTAGTAACTGGCTAATAATGTAGTCTGCTTGTATTTCTATGCATCGTAGGTTTACCATATGACCCTCTCCACCAAATCGATACCAACCCTCTTTTAGTGGCATATTTGAGAGGTAAATCAGACAGGCATCAGGGTTCATCTGTACGCCATTTTCAAGAAATAAACTGCCGCGTTCTTTATCACTGTCTACTCGGCGTTCATCTTCCATTAAATGAGGATGCAGATGAGGCAAAAACTTCCACGGCGCGAGCTGTACTTCAACTTCCTTTGCTGTTGTTGGGTGCTGTAGTTTATGCCAGTCTGCGATCGCTACCCAGGTTCCCTTCTCAAATTTGTCGTTTGGTGGAGTCTCCCATTGGCGTTTTTCGTCTGACCAGGTAAGCCACTGCCCTTGTTGCCAAGCCATACAGCATCGAATGCGCTGATCCTTGACTAGGCAGTGCAATGGTGTAGGAACATGAAAATTTTCTGGAGTATTGCTGTCTGCCCAAAACGGTCCAGCCAGTTGTAAGGGCTTGAGCGTTTCTTTCAGTGTTTTCGAGTCTTTTGTTGTCTGGGCATGATAGGCAGCAAACAAACCTGATACAGTTGCCGCACTAGGCGGAAAGCTAGCGCCCGATCGCCCTACCAAGTTCTCGGGTGACAGAAAACGCCCGGAACTGCCATAAAGTAGACCCAGAGGCTCAATCACAATCAGGTGTTGGAACATAGATGAAATCCTACTTTCGCAAGGTTAATGACCCAGTTGTTGAGTGATTTAGTCACTCGCTTGGGGTCTAGAGCACCATTCTTCTTAAAGTTTTTTTCGTCGCCCAAAACTCCTGCGTGAATGACTCTGTTATGATCATTCGTCTGGTTCCACCAGTTGTTTTTGTGTAAAAGGCTGTTAGCATCACCAAAATAGATTTTGAAGAGCGCTTCAGCAGTCTCAAAATGCTCTTCACCTTGAGAACCAAAGGAGTGACGAGACTCCAGCACAGCAACATCGTTATAGAAATGAGTCCAATTGGCCTTCTCACCTTGCATGCCGTTTCGATCGCGGTATTGTCTGAACAAACCGTCCTCTAGAATACGCCAGGGACAAACCCATTCCAGATAGTTACCACCGCTAAAAACAATACGAAAGGCAATTCGGTCTTTACCGTTATGTTTGGCGGATTTTTCCGCTTCACGGCAGTGCTGTAGTACATCTCGTTGTGGCACTTTGGGTGACACCCAGACAAAGCCAACACTGGCAGTAATTTGTTTTTCAGGTTGAGTGGGATTGATGCCCTCCCAAATTCCAGACTTGAACGTTGAGAACCAATCTAGACAGTCTTTGGCTGGTAACTGAGCATCCGTTTGGTAGAGGACGCCCAAAAAGTCATCCCCTCCTGCATAAATCAAACGGCTTTGATCATTGGGGAGATACCTGGTTGCATTCTCTTTAAACTCCTGCCCCCAGCACCGCATTTGTGTACTAAATGCTGTAGTGCCTCTGTCTTCTTGCTGGCTACCCTGCTCACCTAACCACTTGAGATAATCACTCGCTCCGTCTCCATCACCTTGAAACCAGCCTGTCCAGTATTGAGGCTTATTGCTAGATTTGTGCTGGAGACGGTTGAGATCTGTAAAACGCTTAGGATTTAAATCCTTTTCAATTTGCTTTTTCAACTCAGTAAGGTAGTACAACGATCCCATGCGCTCAATTAACTGTTCGACAATTGCTTTGTGAGTAATTAAACGCTTTATAAGTTCAGGAATGCTGAGTTCTTCATCGGGATCAATGAATGCTTCGCCATACTCGATACTCTTTTCTAAAAACCTCTGGGGATTGTTGTGATATATCTGAGCTAGTTCTGGCGTTTTTTTTATGAAAGCTGCGCCTAGTTGGCAACTCAGTTCTACATAGAAGTGCTCAACAGGGCTTTTGCCGCTGCGATCTTTTTCCCAGGGAACAGTCTGTTCATGAGGCTTAGCAATCTTACCCAGTTCTGCCCAGGCAACAGCATCAGTTCCTGACAGTGTGGAGCTTTCGCCCTGCCAGTTAACTCCAATCCAGGCACGCGATCGCTTCTTTTCATTCAACCGCTGTCGCACCTGCGTGATGCTTTCACCCGGTTTGCCTACAACATGAAAAAACTCCCAAGCATATTTGGCCCATAGGCCCCAATCTCGATCCCAGGAGTACTGCCAATTACCTTGCACATTGTCTTCAATCCATTGACGACACGTGTCAGTAATACAACTCCAAGTGTCGAAAAACAATTTTTCGGCATCTACTTGTGAAACTTGCCCTCGAACGATGATTTGATTCGGCATTCCCTGCGTGATGTTGGGCAAAGCAGGTGATACAACATTAGCCTCTCCAACCGCAACGCAAATGGATTGCGCTAGCAGTGAAAGTAAATAGGAACTGCCATATAAGTCTCGCAACTTGCGAGATTTTTCGATGAAGCCTTGGACTGGAGCAAAGGTGATGGCGGTGTAGACCGTGTTGTCAGTATCTGTCATCTACTCATGGGAGGTAGGGGATGCAGTTAGTTGATACTCTAATCGGCTCTGGAAGAGGGGTTTTCCAGACAGCAGTTCAATAGAAGTAATCGTACGGACTGGGGTTGATTTTCCAAACTGCTACTTCAGTGTTCCCGCTCAAGCGGAGCAATATCGTTCCTTTGTAGTTTTTTCTAGTGGGGGTGTTGCTATCGGGATTTGTGGTGGCGGTTTCCCTAGAAACGGCAGCGTTCCCCAGCTACGTCGATTGCTAAATTTCCAAAGGTTGTATTGAAGAATCATGAAACGTCGCTTTACTGGTCGGTCGATCGCTCAACGAGCCCAAAATTTAGCTTTAATGAAACGATTAACGAGTAAAGCTCAGGCGATCGCTCAACGAATTCAGAAATCGCCTTTGAGACAACGGCTGGCTCAAAAAATTAGTGCGATCGCGATAGCTATGGAGCAATGGCTCACTCAGGAAATAACGCTAGGTCAGGTCAGAAGATTTATTCTTGCTCTAATTCAGGCAGTTCTATCACGCCTACAATTTGGGCGGATCTTTCGCTTACTGGGATTGCCCTTCTGGACGTTTATTGGAATTGGGATTGCAGGCTGGTGGTTTGATAACGCAGCAATACTAATTCAGCAAGTGGCCCGTTACTGGTTCAGGATTGGGGAAAAGCCACCAACGGTAGAAGATTACTTGCCCGCACTGATAATGTTCTTGATTCCATTTGCAGTGGTTTTGGTAATTAGTGCATGGCATGGGTTACGTCGCCCTTTAACGAAGGCAGGAATTATTCAGGATGGGTTACGGAAGCCTGAAGGCAAGAAAGGGCTCATTATTCTAGTTAGCAATCCTGCAAGTGCTTTGTTTACGATTGAGTACCACTTGCAGCACAACAGACTGGAGAAGGTTTGGCTCATTCCTTCTAATGACTTGGAAGCGGAAAGGTTTGGGCCTAATAGCCGTGAGAATGCCAAGACTATTCAGCAAAAATGTGAGCAGCTTGCTCAGCAATATAACCGAGATTTTGAGGTTGAGATTCATGCCACTGGGGTATCACCGGCAGAGGCACAGGATACGTTTGACTGCGTGAATCAAATTTTTCGTCGCAGCAGGTATGGCGCGACTGACATGATTGCAGACTTTACGGGTGGCACTAAGCCAATGTCTGTGGGGATGATTATGGCTTGTTTACCTAGGCATCGAGAATTGGAGTATGTCTCGTTTAACCCTGCTACTAAACAAACTTTTGGACCATTTCTGATTGACTACCAGCATAGTGCTTTTGATTTGGTGGGCTAGGAGATGGCTGATCTAGTTCAGCAATTTCTAGCTGCTACTAATTTTGAGCTGGCGTGGGAGCAGGTTGCGACGAATCAGGGCTGTGCGGGCGTAGATGGGGAGACGATCGCGCAGTTTGGGCTGCATAAGGACGCTGCGATCGCGAATTTAATTGCAGTTTTAGCCAAGGGGAAATATCGACCTTTGCCGTTGTGGCAGTTGTTTATCCCTAAGGCTGAGGATGGGTGGCGTGAGTTGGGGGTGCCGACGGTGCGCGATCGCCTGGTGCAGCAGGCGTTGCTTCAGGTGCTGCATCCATTGATGGAGCGGGAGTTTGAGGGATGTAGTTTTGCTTATCGGCCTGGGCGATCGCATTTGATGGCGGTGCGGCAGGTGGCCCATTGGCGCGATCGCGGCTATGAGTGGGTGCTGGATGCCGATATTGTGCAGTATTTTGAGCAGGTGCAGCATCTGCGGTTGTTGGCGGAAGTGGAGGAGCGCTTAGTCAGCTATGTAGGAGAGGAGGACATTCGGTTTGTTCTGAGCCTGATTGAAGCTTGGATTTCGGTGGGGGTGCTGACGCAAGCAGGGTTGGTATTGCCACAGAAGGGCATTCCGCAGGGGGCTGTGATTTCGCCGCTGTTGGCAAATATTTATCTGGATGATTTTGATGCTGCTTTTGCTAGTTGTGACCTGAGGTTGGTGCGGTTTTCGGATGATTTTGTGCTGTTGGGACGACGGCGATCGCGCTTGGTTCAGGCGCAAGCAGAGGTGGAACAACTGCTCAGCAGTATGGGGTTGCAACTGCATGCAGACAAAACTCGGATCACGAATTTTGAGCAAGGGTTTCGCTTTTTGGGACATGCGTTTGCGGGAGACGTAGTGGTTCGCATTAAGAAGCCAACGGAGCGAAAGTTGCAGCCTGTGAAACGGGAAGAGTTGCGGTTGGTGCATGCGGAAGCTTCGACTCAACCGACGGTGATGCAACAAGCATTAGTGGAGGCATTGAAAACGGCTGGCACTCCAATTCCGCCACCGCTGTTTGTGGTACTGGGGTATGCGGTGCGCTCAGCGAAGTCTGTCTCGATTGACTCGGATGAAATGGTTTGGAAGGCTGATATGTCTACGCTTTATTTGGTACAGCAGGGAACAACGCTTCGGAAGGAGCAGGGACGCTTTTTGATTCAGCCGCCGAAGGAAGATGAGGCGGAGGTGCCTATTCGTGAAGTAGAACGGATTTTGGTGTTTGGCACGATTCAGCTGACAGCAGCTGTGATTTCCACTTGTTTGGAGTTGCAGATTCCGGTGGTGTTTTTGAGCCAACTGGGGGAGTATAAGGGTCACTTGTGGAGTGCTGAGTCAGCGGATTTAGTGGTAGAAACAGCGCAGTTTCAGAGGCAGCAGGATGAATCGTTTAAGCGGGCGATCGCGCGGGAAGTGGTGCAAGGCAAGTTATGGAACTCGAAGCAATTGTTGCTACGGTTGAATCGGAAGCGACAGTTGCCAGAGGTAGCGGAGGTGATCGCGAAGTTAGATGGCGATCGCGAAGCAGTGAGTCAACTAGGCAATACGCCAACGCTGGATACGATTCGAGGGTATGAGGGGGCTGGGGCAGCGCGATATTTTGCGGCACTGAATCAATTGATTGTGAATCCAGGCTTTAGTTTGACGGAACGGGCGTTTCACCCACCGACTGACCCGATGAATTCGTTGCTGAGTTTTGGCTACACGCTGTTATTTAATAATGTGTTTAGTTTGTTGCTGGCTGAGGGGCTGAATCCTTATTTGGGAAATTTGCATGGGGCAGAGCGTCCGAAGGCTTATTTGGCGTTTGATCTGATGGAGGAGTTTCGATCGCCAATCGTGGATACTCTAGTGATGAAGTTGGTCAACCAGAAGATCCTGAAGCCAACAGACTTTACGTGGCCCACTCAAGACGGAGGTGTATATATTACCGATCCCGCTAGACGAATTTTCTTAAAGTATTTTGAGGAGCGGATGTGTGAACAGGTGTCTCACCCGGATGTAAAGGAGCCTGTTTCTTATCGTCGAGTCATTCAGCTTCAGATTCAGCGCTATGCGAAGGTGTTGTTAGGAAACCACAGCTATGAATCTTTTCGCCGGGTGATCTAGATGCTGGTTTTGGTAGTTTATGATGTTCCCGATGATCGGCGACGGGTGAAGTTAGCTACTTTCCTAGAAGGGTATGGTCGGCGGGTGCAGTATTCTGTTTTTGAATGTTTTTTGAATTTGGATGAAATGCGCCAGCTTCACGAAAAGGTGAGGCGACGGGTTAAGTCTACAGAGGACAATGTGCGGTTTTATTGGATTTCTGAGGAGGCGGTTTCTAGGGTTTTAACAATCGGTAGTTCTCCGCCTCAGGAGCCGCCTCAAGCTTACATCATCTAATAGAAATTAAAGGTCGCTCCATAGGTCGCTGGGTTGCTGAAGCCCGCATTCTGTCGTTGACCTCTGTGGGTGGCTCTTGTAGCAAGGGTTTGAAACGCTGAGGAAGGCTACGGTGTTGTCTCAAGCTGTGCTAGGCTGGAGACTGACTCCCCCTCTGAAGCCATGATGCTTGGAAATTATGCCAGGTGAGGCTTCTGGAAGGGTATCTTTACCGATTAACCAAAATCGGATTAGTTGGAAACTTTTTTCATATAAAGAGCTGCAATTCCAGGATGGCCAGGAACGCTTTACCGATTAACCAAAATCGGATTAGTTGGAAACTTTATTTTTATAGATATTAGAGATGGGATTCCTGTCTCCTCATATCTTCTTTACCGATTAACCAAAATCGGATTAGTTGGAAACCTTGATTGAGTCCCTCCCAAGTTACACGTTTATTAACCTTTACCGATTAACCAAAATCGGATTAGTTGGAAACTCAAAGTAAGCACCCTTTTGCGTGGAAACAGCACCACCTACCTTTACCGATTAACCAAAATCGGATTAGTTGGAAACCCTCGATCTGATTTGCTATTACTGGTGTTGAAGGTAATCTTTACCGATTAACCAAAATCGGATTAGTTGGAAACTCGCCATAATTTGTGAGCCAGTCTGCGGGAATACGTGCCTCATCTTTACCGATTAACCAAAATCGGATTAGTTGGAAACGAAGGTTGACCTGTTACAGGATCAACGACGATCGCGAATAGCTTTACCGATTAACCAAAATCGGATTAGTTGGAAACTCAGAGGCATATCACCGATATCATCTAAACTTTTGACATCCACCTTTACCGATTAACCAAAATCGGATTAGTTGGAAACCTCTTGCGCTTGCACTAAGCCTGGAATCAGAACCGAGAGAACCTTTACCGATTAACCAAAATCGGATTAGTTGGAAACTCACTTAATTTCTAGCTTGTGCATCCGTTAACTGAACGCTCTTTACCGATTAACCAAAATCGGATTAGTTGGAAACTTGGTGCTCATCTGTTCCGTGGTAAGCCCATTGAACTCAGCTTTACCGATTAACCAAAATCGGATTAGTTGGAAACTTTCTCTATATCCTCTATACTCAGGATCTATCATGATAGTCTTTACCGATTAACCAAAATCGGATTAGTTGGAAACATTGTTAGATGAGTAGAAGGTAAGTTAGAAAAGCATCTTTACCGATTAACCAAAATCGGATTAGTTGGAAACCCAAATATGCTGTTGCATTCAAGGTAAACGAAAAGTCTTTACCGATTAACCAAAATCGGATTAGTTGGAAACTTGTTAACGTTGACACTAATGGGGCCACTCATTTCAGCTTTACCGATTAACCAAAATCGGATTAGTTGGAAACTAAAGAAGTAGAGAGTAAAGCAGCAACGGAAAGTGTGGATCTTTACCGATTAACCAAAATCGGATTAGTTGGAAACTAACCACAGGAATAGGAACAAAGGCTGCTGCCCCAGACTTTACCGATTAACCAAAATCGGATTAGTTGGAAACACAAAATGCAAACACTCTTGGATTAACCTTCTGCATATCAACTTTACCGATTAACCAAAATCGGATTAGTTGGAAACTGAGCATTTACTGCATCGGCACATAAACCAAAGGTACCAAGCTTTACCGATTAACCAAAATCGGATTAGTTGGAAACGCAGGGGCGACTCAAGGTGCAATGTCGCTATCGTCAACTGCTTTACCGATTAACCAAAATCGGATTAGTTGGAAACATTAACAGGTAGCTCGAAACGCTGCCCCGTCTGGTCGTTGCCTTTACCGATTAACCAAAATCGGATTAGTTGGAAACGCAGGGGCGACTCAAGGTGCAATGTCGCTATCGTCAACTGCTTTACCGATTAACCAAAATCGGATTAGTTGGAAACATTAACAGGTAGCTCGAAACGCTGCCCCGTCTGGTCGTTGCCTTTACCGATTAACCAAAATCGGATTAGTTGGAAACTTTGGACATTCGTAAAGATAGCTCATAGCTGACCCATTTCTTTACCGATTAACCAAAATCGGATTAGTTGGAAACTTAAATAGCAAACTTGCGGTTGAATTGGGACGGTACCCGAGACCTTTACCGATTAACCAAAATCGGATTAGTTGGAAACCTTTCTCAATGCATTTCTAATCGGGTCTTTTTCAATTCTTTACCGATTAACCAAAATCGGATTAGTTGGAAACCTTATTAAATCAACTGGCCAGTCTTCACGATTTTTCAATTCTTTACCGATTAACCAAAATCGGATTAGTTGGAAACTTTTATAGCTTAGACTCTTTACGCTTTCTTCCAGACTATTAGCTTTACCGATTAACCAAAATCGGATTAGTTGGAAACTAAAGAAATCCGTCATTACAGCTAGAGTCACCGACGGTAAGTCCAACCTTTACCGATTAACCAAAATCGGATTAGTTGGAAACATTAAGATTGCCGATAAACCAAGAAATCCAATTGTCCTTTACCGATTAACCAAAATCGGATTAGTTGGAAACTTCCTATCTAAAATAATGTTTTCTGTCTTAGGCTGATCCTTTACCGATTAACCAAAATCGGATTAGTTGGAACTTGGATAAAACGCTTTATCAAACTTTTCTTTTTGAGTTGCACCTTTACCGATTAACCAAAATCGGATTAGTTGGAAACTTTCTCTTGCAATCTCAAAGGTGTTAAAATAATTCTCCCGTGAATCTTTACCGATTAACCAAAATCGGATTAGTTGGAAACTTCCAGAACAGTTTTATCAACTACATTGCAGAGACGGCCACTTCTTTATCGATTAACCAAAATCGGATTAGTTGGAAACACTCAAAAGGCACCGACTCATGGAATACGTCGGACATTGACTTTACCGATTAACCAAAATCGGATTAGTTGGAAACTTCATTCTGGATTTTATATGTGTTTCCAGCTTCAAGCTTTACCGATTAACCAAAATCGGATTAGTTGGAAACTCTAAGTCAGAAGGTTGTAATTCCTTGAACTGCTTATCCTTTACCGATTAACCAAAATCGGATTAGTTGGAAACATAGCACTAAGGATATCCCGTTTAACACTATCTACTGTTTTCTTTACCGATTAACCAAAATCGGATTAGTTGGAAACTATAGAATTATCATTTCTACTTGGACTTACCCCTAAGTTGTACTTTACCGATTAACCAAAATCGGATTAGTTGGAAACTTGTTTTCGCCCAGTTGCCTCAGGACTAGGGCTGCTCTGACTTTCCCCTCCTTTACCGATTAACCAAAATCGGATTAGTTGGAAACCTTGACACATTGCATGATGGAATTCATTACCCCCTTTGAAATCTTTACCGATTAACCAAAATCGGATTAGTTGGAAACAAGTATTCAAGTAGCCGTTTCCTGAGCCAGCTGCGACAGACTTTACCGATTAACCAAAATCGGATTAGTTGGAAACCTCCGATCGCCTGCTCAATCAGACACTTATACCAAGGTAGGCTTTACCGATTAACCAAAATCGGATTAGTTGGAAACGCCACGAACTAGAGGGACGCGATCGCTCAAATCCTTAAGATCCACACTTTACCGATTAACCAAAATCGGATTAGTTGGAAACTCTTGGGAGTATACCCAAAGGCCGAAGCCTTTTTCGGTCACCTTTACCGATTAACCAAAATCGGATTAGTTGGAAACTTTCAAACATTTAGTACATATTTGCACCACACATGCTCTTAGATCTTTACCGATTAACCAAAATCGGATTAGTTGGAAACTATTATACTCAATGAGCCACTCTTCCTCATTTTGCGCTCTTTACCGATTAACCAAAATCGGATTAGTTGGAAACTTGTCAGCTTTCTGCTCAAAAAGTTTTTCAAGAACAAGGCCTTTACCGATTAACCAAAATCGGATTAGTTGGAAACGAGTTGATTTCTACAGTTCGAACTTTTGCTGTTGCGCCAGCTTTACCGATTAACCAAAATCGGATTAGTTGGAAACGACTGCGACTAAGGGAAAGAGTGTTTCAAACTTAATCCGCTTTACCGATTAACCAAAATCGGATTAGTTGGAAACCAGTACATATAGGCAATTGAGTAGCCAGAGTAAGACAGATTTAGTTCTTGCTCTTTACCGATTAACCAAAATCGGATTAGTTGGAAACGCCATTTCTATAGCGCCACCCAGCCCAGCAATATCATCCATCTTGGACTGCACCGATTTGAAAAGAAAAAACGGAGAGATGCGACTTAGGACATCCCTCCGTTTTTGTTAATACATCCACATAAACCGAAAGCAACCCGATCGCTAACCTACAGAAGACTTCAAGCGATCGCGCAACTGCTTACCCCCAAACACCAAACCGATCACCGTCAAACCCAACCATCCCCTCGGCTCTGGCACTAGCTTTGTCTCTTCTACAGGCTTCATTTCTCTCATCCCTCGTAACCTGTTCCCCCGATCGCATTCCCCTGAATACTGTCATCAAAAGAATCGATCGCATAGTGCCAACCCCCACCGCCCAAAACCGCTGCTTCTCCAGGCTTCACCCACATCACGAGCCAGCAGATAACGGGAGCCACCGCGATCGCAGTGCCAAACTTGAGTAACTTCATCATGAACCGCCTCTTGAATTACAAACGTGAGTTGTCTCAAGACGCCCAAATCCTAATCCCCGATGGAAATATCCTCTTCCAGTTCCGGGCTAGTTGCGGCAACTCCAACCTGCCACGCCAACGCTTGCACCACCTGCTCCAGTTCCGTCACCATTCCACTGTAGCTCACTTGCCGAAACAGCTCCACTTGCCTCTCAGCCAACCAAAGCACCCCTGCCTTACCACCCTGAAACTGGCTCCAGATTCCGTCTCCCTCCAGCCGAAAATTCACCAGCAGCGATCGCGCATTGTGCAACTTATCCGCCAACGCCACCCGCCGTACCGCTGGATCAGCCTGCCGTATCTGCTCCAGATATTGCAACTTATGTTCTTGCCATCCCTGCCCTGACTGTAAATCTGGCTCTGTACACCCATCGACAATCTCTACCACTGCCGCCCCAAATCGCCGCGAAATCTCTGCCCGTGTTGTGGCTCCACCTTGGTCTTCCACCGCATCATGCAGCAGCGCCGCGATCGCCTCATCTTCAGTGCCCCCATCCTCTAATACCAAAGCAGCCACACTCAGGAGATGGGCCACATAAGGCGTACCTGTAACCTTGCGCCGCTGCTGAGCGTGGAGCTGCACCGCATAGACCAAGGCAGCCTCAAAGCGAGAGGTCAGGATCGTCTGCTCAAAGCTCGTCATGATATAGATGCCACTCCCGCTCCACTTCCTGAGTCATCCGTTGGCGTAAATTCCAAGGCAAGAAAACCTCCACTCGCGGTCGCCAAGCTCGCAACCGTTGCCGCACATTCGGGTCATCTTGCCGATACTGGGCCTGATAGTAAGCATCCTCCCGAGAGCGCGATCGCCAGAGTTTTAGCAAGGCTTTTTGTGGTTGCCCCTTCAGCGTTTGCCGAATCAATGTTCCTACCTCTTGATAATCCACTGGCTCAAAGGTGGCATGTCGTAAAGTTCCTTGGATATAGCGCTGATCCCACTCTCGATCAAAGCGCAGCAAAAGTAGTTGAGCTGGTTGATAGTAGTCAAATCCCCAAGCATCAGACATATTGACCTGGATACTCTCAGATGTGGGGAGCGTGCGTTGCTGGTACTGTTGGTAGAGCTTTGTCGGTACTCGCGGATCTCCCCACTCCAGAGATGCGATCGCCAGAATTCGGTCTAAGCGGTAGTTGCGCCAATCCATATCTCCTCCCTTGCCGCTAGGAACTTGCCCAAAGGCACAGAGATAAGGCCCGCGTTGGTAGTAGTAGACGCAAACCGGATACACCACTACAGAAACGACATCGGTTTGTCCTGCCCTTGATAAGACAACAAGACAGGCTTGACCGGAAGCTGCTGCCAGTGATCTCGCAATTGCTCTTGCCAGATATCCACCTGATCGAGCTTGTTTGGCGGAATCACATACTCCACATGCACAAAAAAGCGTCTCTCTCCCTGCACCAAGGCAAAGTTATCTGCGATCGCTGCCAAATCCGGTTGGGTTAGGAATTCCAAGTCATAGGCTTTTAAGTAAGACTCATGCTCTTTAGCGATCGCGGGTGCAGGACGTACAGGCCATTCATTCACTCGGTAATAGTTCTGGCCCCGTCGTTTTAGCCAATGAATCTTGGTTAGGACTTGTAGATCCGCAAAGAGGGTGCGGCGGGTAACAGCAAATAAGCGAGTTTGATGTAGAAACTTCTGGAGCTGTGGAGGTAAAGCTTCATGTTGTTGGAGAGCTTGCTTAAACTGACGCGATCGCTGCTCTAATAATTGGCAATGATCAGGATGGCTTAGCCAAGCTTCCCAATTGGGTTGAGTTAAGGTGAGGCGATCGCCAAATAACCAGGCATCGGTAGTTTTGGCGCAAGGACACAGGTGATCGTGTAACTCAGGTTTTTCGTCTCCCTTGGGATGATCAGTTCTAAAGAAAGCATCACGCCAGTCCGGGTAAGTGAAAGGATTGGGTAAACTGAGGCGAATGTGATCAGGGCCATACAGCAGATGCAGCCAAACCCACAGACGTACAGCCTGAGCCAAATTTTGTTTCAGCGAACCCCGTGCTAACCATTGCAAGAGTGGCAGGCTAGGCGGATCGCGCCAAATCAAATCAGGCATCGTGGAGTCTCCTAGGCTGAATCTCTCAAGAGGAGTGGTTTCTCTAGTATGCCCTTGTCTGGAAAGCTACTCTTCCAAGGTCTTATAAAGTGTTCTTTAGCTTACTGTCTCCCCTATGAAACCTCTAGAACTACAACTGATCCCTCAGCAGACCGAAACTGGCCTTGCTTACCAGCTTCTGCACATCAACATCACGACACCAGATGGCTTAGTGGAACCGCAAGATTTACAGGGGGTAAGCCTGCCAGATGATTTTGTGGGTAGTCAAGGAGTTGTGATTGAAGGGAGAGCACCCATTTGGGTTTATGGCTTTTTGGTACATGCTTGTCACGCAGCAGCTTGGGTGGCTTGTTTTGACCCGCGTTTAGGTGCAGCCACATCGCGATCGGGTGGTGCAGTTGTAGTAGAGGCACATTCACGGGCAGTTCAAGTTGGACAAGTTCTCCCCATCAATTTACCTGAGTCTATTTTTCGCAAGTAGTGGTCTGCGGAGCGGATTGAAAAGTTGCAATGGATACTCACCCCCTGATTCACCTCAAAACCTTAGCGGCGAACTACCAAGTTCTAGAGATCACTTCTATCCCTCCCAACCAGCAGATTAAGCCAGAGGCGATCGCTGAGATTGAGCTACCCGCTGATTTAGATCTAGAGCGAGAGGTGGTTTTGTTTGGGCAAATGCCTACTTGGCTCTATGGCGTTTTAGTGGATCATTGCCGTGTAGCCCCGTGGATCGCTTGCTTCTCTGCCCCAGAAGGAGGTGCGATCGTGGTTCATAGCCAAGTGCCAGAACGGGCGATCGGTGATTTGATTTCCATCACGTTGCAGCGCCCCACTCGTCCTGCAATTCTAATTGGTGGCCCGCCGGAAAGTGGTAAGAGTATCTTCTCAAATGCCCTACGTCAAAGTCTGACCCAGAAGTGGCCTGAACAGCAGATATTTTTGCAACGTGCTAACTGGGATGGAGAGGGTAATTGGAGTCACGAATCTCGCGATCGAGATTTTGCCAAGCGGTTAATTGCAGAGCATGAGCGGCGCATTCATGAGCATAAAAATGCGGCTGAACTCGTACCGGAATATTTTCACTATCACACACGGGCGACCGCTAACTTACGGCAGTTGCTCAATCTAGTATTGGTTGATGTGGGGGGCAAGGTGCAGCCGGAGAAACTGCCTTTGGTGGAGCAATGCACGCACTACATCATCATTAGTAAAAAGCCTGAACTCGTGCAGGAATGGCATGACTTGTGCCAAACCCATCTCCAGCCTCTAGCGGTGATCCATAGTGTGCTGGAACCACGAGACTGTCAGGTACTAACCACCAAACCATTTCTAGAAATCATTGCAGGCCCTTGGACTTCGGAAGAGGCGTTACAGATGCCAAATATTGTTTTAGAAGCAGTGCAAACTTACTGTTTAGCTAATCAATCTAGGACACTACCAGCTTAAAAAGCTACTTCTTGGGCTTTGAGCATTAGTAATTTGTCATATAGAAAAGCCTCAGCGGTATGGTGGATCATCTAACAAGAACTCTCGTTACCTCCACAATAGACTCAAGCGCTGAAACTTGCATTCTGCCGTTCTATTGTGGAGAGTCCTTGTATAGCAAGGCTTCTAGCCTCTGCAAGCGAGGCTGTGCTAGACTGCCTACAAGCCAAAATTCCTATTGTGGAGTTTTGCAGCCTGAAAGAAGGTCTGAGTCAGACTTCCTAGAGGGTGTCTTTACCGATTAACCAAAATCGGATTAGTTGGAAACTGCTCATAAAGCTTTCCCAGGTCATTACAATATTTGCTTGGCTTTACCGATTAACCAAAATCGGATTAGTTGGAAACAGAAGATTGCTGCGTAGTCCTTGTAGGTTTCTTCATCGAAGTTCTCCTTTACCGATTAACCAAAATCGGATTAGTTGGAAACCTGCAAGTCTAACAATCAACAAATACAATTGTAACCTCAGCTTTACCGATTAACCAAAATCGGATTAGTTGGAAACTCTGCAATTATCAGATTGTTTTCGAGCTCTTTTCTTTTCAACAGTCTTTACCGATTAACCAAAATCGGATTAGTTGGAAACTTGTGACGCACATCAGTATGCATCCGATATAGCGCTAAACTTTACCGATTAACCAAAATCGGATTAGTTGGAAACGATACACAATCCAAATGCCGCCACATCACAGTTCAACAGCTTTACCGATTAACCAAAATCGGATTAGTTGGAAACATTCTTTGAGGATTAAACTCATCAATTACTCCCTCAACAGTCTTTACCGATTAACCAAAATCGGATTAGTTGGAAACGTGACTGACAAATAACCTCCGGAACTGGTATATTTCGCTTTGTTGTTGATCTTTGAGGCGATCGCTGCTTTACCGATTAACCAAAATCGGATTAGTTGGAAACTTAAGATTGCTCCAATACTCCCATTGGCAATGTACTGCTTTACCGATTAACCAAAATCGGATTAGTTGGAAACCCAGGGAGATAATAACTTGCGTGTTGGGAGGTAGTTTATTGGGCCCAGAGCTTTACCGATTAACCAAAATCGGATTAGTTGGAAACCCGCATTAGCTTCAGCCCGGTTTCGCTTAACCATCTTGCTTTACCGATTAACCAAAATCGGATTAGTTGGAAACTTCTTTTGGTTTCATCTAATGTTCTGTACTTAAAACCGACTTTACCGATTAACCAAAATCGGATTAGTTGGAAACTTGACCGCTTGATTGATTGCCGCTAAATCACCCTCAGCGCACAGCTTTACCGATTAACCAAAATCGGATTAGTTGGAAACTTAATTTGCCCCCACGAAGTCATGCTGAAGAACTCTTTCTTTACCGATTAACAAAATCGGATTAGTTGGAAACTTACCATTGCCTCGGCAATCTTTCCACTCAATTCTGCAATGGACTTTACCGATTAACTAAAATCGGATTAGTTGGAAACCTCTGGCAATTTGATGAACTCCGCTGCGGTGATTGACTGATCCTTTACCGATTAACCAAAATCGGATTAGTTGGAAACTTGAAGTCCTCATTCTCAAGGCTCTCGCATAGCTGACCAAAGCTTTACCGATTAACCAAAATCGGATTAGTTGGAAACTCTAGAGGTTCGCAAACAACTGTGACTTCGCACTTGGAAGCGGCTTTACCGATTAACCAAAATCGGATTAGTTGGAAACCCGAACGGCACAATGACAATGCCTACGCCAGTCTCGGCACTTCACTGATTAATTGAAATCCGATGAGTTGACATCATACAAGAGGGCAGAAGCAAAACAATTTCCGTCCTCTCTTTGTCTCTGCCACCCTTAAAATAGAAAGCGATCGCCCCATGTCCCTGTTCTTCAACCTATTGCAGGCTTCATATGACACTGGCAAAACCCTCCATTGAGCAGACCGATCCCCCGCGATCGCCCAAAGAAGTACTGCCCACCATGTATGATTTGCCTAGCGAAAATCTAGAGGAACCTGGCTTGCCCGATGAATATCACTACCTCCAGCCCCAACTACTGAGTGCTACCTTTCGCTTGGCAGACTATGCTGCCGACCAAGTCTTTACTGCTGGCGATCTCAACCTGTATTACGACGTTCACCACCCCAACTGGTACAAGCGTCCCGACTGGTTCGCTGCGGTCGGCGTGCCTCGTCTTTACGAAAACCGAGACCTGCGTTTAAGCTACGTCATCTGGCAAGAAGGCATCAGTCCCAGCATTGTAGTCGAGCTACTCTCCCCAGGCACCGAAGCCGAAGACCTCGGTCAGCGCGATCGCAGCAGCGGCCAACCTCCCACCAAATGGGAAGTCTACGAGCAAATCCTACGTGTTCCTTACTACATCCTCTTCAACCGCTACACCAACCTGCTCCGCTGTTTTACCCTAGTTGCAGGCCAATATCAGGAAGTAGAACTCACAGAACCAAAGCTGTGGATGCCAACTCTGAATATTGGCATAGGAATATGGCAAGGGGAATACAGCGGCATTCAACGCCAGTGGCTCCGTTGGTACGATGCCCAGAACCGTTGGATTTCCACCGATGCCGAACGAGCTGACAGACTAGCAGCCCGATTGCAGGCAATGGGACTAGACCCAAACGAACTAGATTAGTTAAAAACTACTGAAAAGGGTTTTTGTAACGTGATAGATCAACCCTAATTCAGAGTTAAGCGATCGCTCGTCGCCGAAACATACGGGCGATCGTGACATATCAGAAGAATAATTTATAGTCAAAACTCCGGAACAGCTAATTCCCGTTTATTGCCTGCGTAATGCTCATAAATAATTTTGGGAGAATTGCCAACCAATCTTGCTACATCTTTGGCATCTAAACCATTCTCCAGCGCCAAAGTAATAAACGTATGGCGCGTTTGGTATGGCTTGCGATATTTAATCCCTAACCCTGCCAAGACTGGCCTCCAAGTTCTTTTAGAGAAATTATTAGTATTAATCCAAGTTTGATCTTCAGGGCTGGGAAAAAGTAAAGCCTCTAGGTCACATTTTTCAGGTTTTATAGCCTGGAGCATCTGTTTAAGAGACTCATTGCAGGGAAATCGCCTTTTCTCCTGAGTCTTCAACCCCTTCTTACAGACCTTACCGCTCTCGCCCTCGACCACCGCCTGCACGAAATGAACATATCGAAAATCTTCGGAGATGTGTTTCCATTGGAGCGCGATCGCCTCGGAAGGACGGCAACCCGTCATGAACATAAACCGAGTGTATGGGTAGTAGTGAGAGTGCTTGACACGAGCATATTTACTGGAGAACTGATTAGTCCTTAATGCTTCCAAGATGGCATCTCGTTCTTCTGCCGAAAACGGATCGATCTCGTCAGCATCTGCCTGTTGGGACTTGGATAGCTTAATTTCCGCAGCCATACCGTCAAACGGGTTTTCAGAAATCAAGCCAGATTGCACCGCCCAATTACAACAAGCGTTCAAACGGATGAGAAATCTTTTACATGAATCCAGAGGAATTGTTTGTAGGGCATGATCCCGAATATCGCAGGCCTTCTCCAGGTCATACGTAGGCAATTTGTCAACATAGCTACTAAATGTTCTGTATTGACACCGCATTGTGCTAGGAGAGCACTGGGGCCGCTTATAAGCGATAAATTGCTCCCACAACTCAGCAAGAGAAGGTTTCGGTGGCGCAATTGGGGTAATTGGGGTAACGGTGCTGAGAACAGACTGGGGCTTGTACTTTTCAAGGGTTGGATCAAAGTTTCCTGAAGCTAGATCTAGCTCAATCTGCCGAGCTTTCATCTCAGCAGCTTTTCGGTTAACCGGGTTATCAGTAAACCCAGTCGATAAATAATGCCGTTTACCCCCGAAGGAAAAAACCAACTGTAGACGGTTGTTAGAAGTCTTGATCTGAACTGAACCCTTGGAAGCTTTGCGCTGCTGCTCTCTAGATTGCATTGGGTAGCCCTTAAGAAATTGCCGCCTTTTTAGAACACTTGTTCTAAGTATTACCCCAACATTACCCCAATTTTGCCTCAAAACTACTCAAAAAATACCCAATCTAGTTTCGAGTCAACGAGTCAACTACAAAAACTAGACAATAAAAAAGCCCTCCAAATAAGGGCTTGAAGACGTATTTGCAAGGGTTTTCATGGCTACGGGACTGGCGGGATTCGAACCCTCGACCTACCGCTTAGGAGGCGGTCGCTCTATCCATCTGAGCTACAGCCCCAATTCTAGACATTAATGATCATAACAGTTGGCTGGTTTTACGCAATCACCCAACCGGATCACAGAAGATCATTAGGACTCCCAAACTGTGTCCCAAGGTTCTCCCCCCACTTCTAAGCCGCAGAGATTGCTCTCAGCCACCAAAATTGGTTGCGGGCGATCGCGCTGCCAGAGGCGTAATGTGACATGCCCATGCATTGTGTCGCGACAGAAGAAGATTAAACCTTGCTCGGTGGGAGCCCGCAAAGGTGTGCCAGGAGCCTCGCAGGTACCAACTAACTCCACGCGATACTCGTCATTCTCTGCTTGCATTTGCCAGCAACCCCAGGGCTGAATTTGCCAGCTTACTTTGCTGTTCCAAGGCACAAACTCATAAAATTTACCTTGATGGTGAATGCCGATCATGGCGACTGATTCCATCCACCACAGCACCCCCCGTCTACCACCTCCAGCCGTGAGAGCGAGGTCAGGCTGATCAGCAAAGCAATTGCAATTCAGCCAAAACCATTTTTGGGGAAACGAGCCACCCCAGTTCTTCTCGCTATAGGCAGGCGCATTAGCGAAGTCATAGCGTTGGCCGTTCCACTCAATCCAGCCTGTTGCCCAACCATGCGCCATCAAGATTTGCCAGCCAGGTTCAAAAATTTGTAGAGATGAGAGCCAACCAGCGGTGGATTGTTGAGTTTTTCCTACATCACCCCAGCCGTAAACAGGTTGAATTTTGTATTGCCAACGCGTCAACGCGCCAGAACCTGGATCGCTTAGAACTCCTTGATGCCAAGTTGCTGTAGCCTGGTAGCCTTCTCGGACTTGGCGATCGAACTCTTCGGGTACTAAAAATCTGGGCTGCTCTATGTTCTGCGGGTTTTGGGTAGTTTGCGCTTGGCCTACCTGACTCCTATAACGCCAGTGGCCTAAGCCTAAAGCATGCTGCCACGCCCAAAACTGTTGCACCTGCGGAAACGTTCGACAGAGGTATTCGTCTCTTGGCCCTAAAATTTGGGCGGCACCACCCCTAGTAGGAGTGCCGCCTTGAGGGTCTTCAATGGAGTACATAAAGGCAAAGGTTTGGGCCACATCAGGCAATGTGACCCGGTAGTACCAGCCTTCGAAGAAGCGATGATCGCCACCCTGCCAGTGGTAGCCACTATGGGGAGTCTGAAATAGGGGGGGTGTTTGAAAGTAAGCAGAACGTGAGGCAAAGTTGACCATAAACGAAGATGACTAAACCTTTTTCAGTATGAGCGATCGCCTCAACTCTGCATGTATGAGAGCATATAAACCCACCTGTAGCTAGAATTTAGTACTAGCGATCGCAGGGCAAAGCAGACCCATCTTGCCACTTTATGGGAGGTTACGGATGAGTGCAGAGACTTACGAGCAGAAAACCGCTAAACAAGCCCTAAGGGAAGCACTAATGGCCTATGAAGGAAACCCCAAACATCAGGCAGTAGCGGCAGCGATCGAGCATTTAAACCGCCTCAACCCAATCGCAACGCTTGCCGATTACGAGGCATTGATGGATGGAGAGTGGTTGTTGATTAGTGCTCCCAACTTTCCTGATGGAGAACGGCAACCTGACGGAACCTACGTTTATACGCTGGGACGTCTAGCTTTTAACCTGTTTCAACCGACCAGTCTTAGGGTTGTGATCGATCGCGTACTGCAACCTGTCGTCCCCATAGATAATGGTCAACAACGCACTCATGACATCATTGTGGAGTTCACAACTCAAGCCAAAGATATTCCTCCGCTTCAGGGTATCATTCATAACTTCGGCATTTGTCAGGTAATAGATGACAAAACTCTAAGTGTGCAATTCACAGGAGGAGCATTGGTACCCAAGCATCTGGATCAGATGGAAATGTGGCAAGCAGTGTTTGGCAACCAGTCTAAATCTGAGAAGCGCAGGTTCAAGGAAAAGGTGATGAGCAAGGTGGCAAATCTCTTGTTGGGAATTATCCCTCCGCAAGGCATGGATCATCAAACGGGGAAAGTATCCTTTACGATGCAGCGATCGCCTAAAGGCAGACTAACGCTGCTTTATCTAGATGAAGAATTGCGTATTACGCGAGGGGAGCGAGGAACTGTTTTAGTTTGTGAGCGGTTGATTGACGGAGTTTGCCAGGGTGGTTGATGCAAGCGATCGCTGCCCCCTTACTTAAGCACTGCTATTAATACTTGCAAATCGTTAATATCGACTAGCAAAAAGTTACCAAGCCTTTCTGCTCAGCCCGGATAGAACTTAGAGCCATCGGATGTTAAAGTAATCTAACGTAAAGTTAAAATCAATAAACTTTTTCGAGCCACAACCAAATAGCCGTCCACCTCACCCAATCGGGTGACAAGGAGGAGTGAAGTTAACTTGCGATCGCCTGTGTTAGCTTGAGCTCATCCGTCTCTGCTGCTCTAGCTCAACCCTATTTCCATTATTTAATTTCAGAGGGAAAGCCGTATTTAAAACTGATTGAACAAAAGCATGAAGCCTGTCTTAGTTTTTCTGGACTGGCTTGAGCATTGCTATTTTGATCTCCACTCCTTGTAGTGACCTAAACCTTTGTTCGTAGTCAATTCACCCCTATGAGCGGCAACGACACTCAAGACCTCTCCTCTCCCCCAGCTATTTCGGAGGAAAGTTCAAATTTTCCTCAGGACTCTCAACATGCTGGGCCACCACCTCAGCCCAACCGTTTCCGACAGTTGTTAGTGCCTAGCATTATCGGTCTGCTGCTTCTCGGTGGCATTGGCTGGATTGTGTTCAGTCGCGTCATTATGCCGATGCTAATGATGGGGCAAATGAAACCGCAGCCAACCCCTGTCCAGTTGGGTAGCCCCAAGTCGGCTATGGTTGAAGATAGCTCAGACTACTCCGCCAGACTTGATTCTCGGCAGTCAATCACCTTGCAATCGCGGGTTTCTGGCCCAGTTGCCACGATCTATGTAAAAGCAGGCGATCGCGTTGAGGCGGGTGACCAACTCCTCCAAATTAATGCGAATGAGCAGCGGGCTCAAGTGGCTAGTCGGAATGCTGGGGTGGAAACGTCAGCCGCTGAGATTGAATCAGCCCAAGCCGATGTAGCCAGCGCGATCGATACCTTGCAAGCCCTACAGGAAAAACGGGTGGCAGATCAAGCCAATGTTCAACTGAATCAACGCGAATACGAGCGCTATCAAGAACTACAAAGACAAGGAGCCGAAAGCCGACAAATTCTGGATCAGCGGCTAAACGCCCTGCAAACAGCTCAGGCGAACTTACGGCAAACAGAGGCTGACATCCGAGCCCAACAATCTGCGATTAACCGCGCCAGGTCTCAAGTCGTGAGAGGGCAACGAGCCTTTCAGCAAGCCCAAGCTAATGTGGCTGAAGGTCAAGCTCAACTTCAGGATTACGCCATTTCAGCGCCTTTTGCGGGGATTGTAGGCAATATTCCCATCAAACAAGGAGATTATGTCAGCCCTTCCACACCGCTACTGACCTTGACCCAAAATCAGGAACTGGAAGTCAAAATCGAGATTCCGCTGGACAGAGCACCGGATCTACGCATGGGCTTACCTGTCAGGCTGTTGAGTGATCAAGACCGCGTTTTGCAAACGGGTAAGATCTCGTTCATTGCTCCGAATGTTGATCCGTCAACGCAGTTGGTGCAGGTGAGGGCAATACTTGATAACTCGAATAATCAACTCCGCACGGAGCAGTCTATTGGAGCCAGAGTGATTTGGGACTCTCATTCTGGAGTTCTGGTTCCAACTACGGTAATTTCTCGACTGGGGGGTAGAAACTTTATTTTCGTGGCGGCTCCCTTTCAAAGCTCAGCGTGTGAAGCACCAGCCTCAGCCCCTGGAGCACCGCCTGGAGCAGCTCAACTAGAGCCTAACCAATTAGTTGCAGTCCAAAAGCCCATTAAGTTGGGCAAAATCATCGGCAATGACCAAGAAGTGGTAGAAGGCTTGAGTGCAGGCGATCGCATCGTAACTTCTGGCATCCTACAACTACAAAATTGTATGCCGATTGCCGAAGATACCCCCCCTCCTACTGCTGCATCTCCTAATTCTCCCTAAAGCACAAAACCACTAGTCGTCGTTTCCGTGGTTGTAGGGGTAGGTTTGGCAAATAATCCGATTTGAACCAATCACTGATTGACACAACTTGCCCCTACACAGGTTCTAGTGATTGAGGCGGATTATGTGACCCATCGCACATAACGGTTGGCACTATGATTCTCTCCATTTCCAACTTCTTTATCAAACGCCCTGTGTTCGCAACGGTGTGTTCGATCGTTGTGACCTTGTTAGGGCTTGCCTGCATTCCGACCCTGTCGATCGCCCAATATCCAGACATTGCGCCTCCTCAAATCAGCGTTACATCTAACTATAGGGGCGCGAATGCTGAGATCGTAGAGTCAACCGTCACCAACATTCTGGAGCGGGAACTGAACGGTATTGCGGGGGTGAAATACATCAAGTCCACCAGTGCTAATGATGGCACCAGCAATGTCAATCTGACCTTTGACTTGGGTCTGAACCAGGATATTGCTGCGGTTGACGTACAGAACAAAGTTTCGACAGTCGTCTCGCGTCTGCCTGGGCCTGTGACTCAGACAGGGGTGCAAGTTTCCAAAGCCAACAACAACTTTTTGCTGGCGATCGGGCTTTACTCCGACCGAGATGAGAGTAAAGGCGAAGACCTGTACGACGATGTTTATCTCAGCAACTACGCCGACCTGTACGTGGTTGATGCCCTGAAGCGGCTCGAAGGTGTGGGGGGGGTGCAAATTTTTGGGGAGCGCAAATATGCCATGCGCCTGTGGCTCGACCCCGAACGGCTAGCCAGTCGCAACTTAACCCCGCAAGATGTGGTAGTTGCCCTACAACAACAAAACCTGCAAGTTGGGGCGGGGCAAATTGGTCAACCTCCTACTGCCACTGGGCAACAATACCAATATGCGGTAACTGCCCAGGGACGACTGAAAGATGCAGAAGAATTCAATGAGCTGGTGCTCAAAACCACTGATGCTGGCACGTTGGTGAAACTCAGAGATATAGGCAGAGCGGAATTAGGCGCAGAGAACTACGGTTCGGTGTTGCGTTTTACCTCGGATGATCGCATCACCCACCGAGGTGTGGGGCTGGGGATCACCCAGCAGTTTGGCAGTAATGCCTTAGAGACAGCGCAAGCAGTCAAAGATGAAATGCAACGGTTGACCGCCAGTTTCCCTCCTGGTCTTCACTATGAAGTCGCCTTTGATACGACGACTTTTATCCAAGCAGGGGCAGAAGAGGTGATCATCTCGCTCTTGCAGGCGGTTGCGTTGGTGATCTTGGTGATCTTCTTGTTTTTGCAGAACTGGCGAGCGGCGCTGGTAGTTTCGATCGCGATTCCGGTAGCGTTTATTGGCACGTTTATCTTCGTCAAGCTGCTAAATTTCTCAATTAACACGCTGACTTTGTTCGGCTTAACACTAGCCACAGGTTTAGTGGTCGATGACGCGATCGTGATTGTGGAGGATATTACGCGACGGATTAACGAGGATGGTCTGCGGCCTCTCGAAGCAGCGATCGCTTCCATGAATGCCTTGTTTGGTGCCGTTATTGCTACATCGTTGGTGTTGATTACGGTGTTTGTGCCCATTGCCTTTTTTCCTGGCACTACGGGCCAACTGTATAAGCAATTTGCGCTCACGATCGCTTTCTCCGTTGTAGTTTCTACGTTCAACGCGATTACCTTTACGCCTACCTTGTCGGCTCTGTTGCTGAAGCAGGGACAAACGACCCCAGATAACTGGTTTTTTAATGGCATCAATGGCGCGATCGAGCGGACTCGTCAAGCCTATGGTCGGACGCTAGAAAAGGTCACTCGACGCAAGAACATTGTGCTGGCCCTATTCTCAGCAGGTCTAGTTCTTACCTACTGGATCTATACGATCGTACCAGCGGGGTTTGTACCAGAAGAAGACCAAGGCTACTTTATTACGCTGGTTCAAGCACCGGAAGGAGTCTCCCTCAGCTATACCGAAGAGGTTTTGGCGAAAGCTGAGGAGATCATGAAGCAACGCCCCGAAATCAAAAATATTTTTGCGATCGGAGGATTTAGCTTCAGTGGTGCCACACCCAACAACGGCTTGATTTTCTCGACCCTGAAACCTTGGGAAGAACGATCTGGATCTGACCAATCAGTCAAAGCCATTATTGGTGGTTTCGTTCCTCAACCGTCTGGGCTGTTTCCGCAACTCGTCAGCATTAAGGAAGCGATTGTAGTACCGTTTCCGCCACCCGCCATTCAAGGAATTGGTAACTTTGGGGGATTTGAGTTTCACCTACAAGACCGTGCAGGCAGTGACTTCGCCACGATTGGGGAAGTGTTAGGTAAATTCATGGGTCGGGCAACTACCTATCCCGCTCCTGACAAACCGCAGCTGGCTGGGTTACGGCCTACTTTTAATGCCAACACTCCCCAGATCTCGGTAGAAGTGGATCGCGTGAGAGCCAACCAACTTCAGGTTTCGCCGGAAGACATTTTTAATACCCTGCAAATCTTCCTCGGCTCAGCCTATGTCAATGACTTCAACCAATTTCAACGAGCTTATCGGGTGTATGTGCAGGCAGACAGCCGCTTCCGTTCTAATCCGGAAGACATCAAGAAGCTGTATGTGCGATCGCGCTCTGGAAGGATGATTCCCCTCGGTAATTTGGTGCGGGTCAATCAGACGGTCGGCCCCTCGATCATCACTCATTACAATCTCTCCCGTTCTGTTGAAATTAATGGCTCAGGGTCACCCGGAGTTAGCTCTGGACAGGCTATTAAGGCAATGGAAGCAGTAGCCAACGAAACTCTGCCTAAAGGTTTTCGGTATGAGTGGTCTGGCCTCTCTTTAGAGGAAATTCAGGCAGGAGGCTCAGCGGTTTTTATCTTCTCTTTGGGAATTATCTTTGTCTTTCTAACGTTGGCGGCTCAGTATGAAAGCTACACCGATCCTTTGATCATCATGCTAACTGTGCCCTTGGCTGTTTTGGGGGCATTGTTTGCCATCCTCCTTCGTGGCACTGCCAATGATGTGTATACACAGATCGGGTTAGTGATGCTAATCGGGATGGCAAGTAAGAACGCGGTCTTGATTGTAGAATTTGCCAACCAACTCTCGGATGAAGGGCTGGCTTTAACCAAAGCGGTAACTGAAGCTTGCCGAGAGCGTTTACGCCCAATCTTGATGACGGCAATTTCTACCGTGATTGGGGCTGTGCCGCTAGTGATTGCTACGGGGCCAGGAGCCGCTGCTAGACAATCTTTAGGGACAGCGGTCGTAGGAGGAATGTGTGTGGCTACAGTGCTCAGTTTGTTTGTGGTGCCTGTTCTGTACATCGTGATTAAGACGGCTGAGTCTCAGTTCCGGCGATCGCGCCAACCAGCCTTTGTGGGTGTAACCTCAACGACTATGGGCAGCGACGGTGATGGTAACGGAGATGGGCATGTCGATGGGCATGGTGACGGTACAGGTCATCACAGCCGAGAAACTACTGCCAGCCGCTCTTCAGATCATCACTAGGAATTGGGACATACATTAAGAGAGCGATCGCTTTACTCAAATAAGGCGATCGTTTTTTATGCAGTAGATATAGGATAGTTGTTAGCTTTATTCCGGTAGCAGTTACTCATCGCGGCACCTGAATGCTTCTCATCAAGGACAGTATCCACCCTTAATCAGTCAGTTTTTTATTGTAAGTACTACAATGTAATACAAGACTGAATTAATTGCTTAATTGGAAATCGTATTTCAAAGGTTAATTGATCGGAAGAAGTAGCCAAATTAGTCTCAATACTGAAATGAATAGCAAGAAGCAGAAGGGTAAAAATCAATCAAAGAAGACTAAGCAGGGTAATTATTCCACGATTGCTCAGCATAAGGCTCAGGGAAAAAACCTACTACCACCTTTAGCAGAAGTACCTAACACTAAGTTTATCTCGTGGTTATCTGAGCGTTTACCTGAAATGCTATGGGTTACTCTGCTTATTACACATCTCCCTCGTGAACATGCACTTGAGATATTTCGAAAAATTGCTGACTATATATTTAAACTTCCAGAAGAAGAGAAATTTTCTAATATTACTCATTCCGGTTTAGCAAAGTTATCCCCTAATAGACTAGAGCATTTTCTAGAATTCTTCATGTCAGATCCGACATGTAAGAAGGCCTTGAGCCCCTTGCTCTTGTTAAAAACACTCCCAGCGTATGACCATTGGGCAGAGTTTTTAAGTAATGGAGAAGCTCAACCATCCTGGGAAGCTTTAATGGATGCTGTTGCAAATACACTCGACCATCAATCACAAGCGGCTACTGATTGTCGTTGGGTTCGTGTTTTGTGTATGATGACTGCCGGAAAACTCCGTTTCCCGGCATCTTTGGAAGAGACCGCAAAAGGGATTGCTTACTATCCGGAATATGGCGATTTGGCACAAGTGCGTCCATCGATTAGATCTTCAGAAGGTGCTCTTAGCAGCCTGGATGTAGTGGCTAATACTGACTGGCCCCAAGAGTTTTGGAAACACTGCTTAAGTGAGACACCATGCTTCCCCATTAATTTCTCAAAAGCCCATGAGAATCTAGTAGTCGGAACTTCTAGAGAGAGGCTACAGCAGGTCCGCGAGCTTCTGATTGAGCACTGTTACAGTACAACAGATACAAGTGCTGTCGATGCAAGGCATGACACACTTTTCGGCTTAGCTTTCTACTGTTTAGACTTGATGGAGGAGTTGCTACGTATCGGAAATAGCCAATCTATCATGGGGCGTACAGCTTTACGTACCATTGTAGAATGCTACATCACTCTGGCTTATCTAGTTCACAAGAATGATGTTGAGCTTTGGAAAGCGTATAGGGTTTTTGGGGCAGGTCAAGCGAAACTTACTTTTTTGAAGCTGAATGAAGCTGAATTACAGCCTAGTTATGTTGATATTGAAGCACTAGAGCATCTTGCAAACGAGGATATGTGGCAGGAATTTCTCCCTATTAATATTGGTCATTGGGAAAAAACTAACCTTAGGCAAATGAGTGAAGTAGCTGGAGTAAAAGATATTTATGATCGCTTTTACTCCTGGACTTCTACTTTCTTACATGGTCATTGGGGAGCTGTGCGTAATACAGTGTTCGATACGTGCGGCAATCCTCTTCATAGGCTTCACAGAATTCCAAGAACCTCCTCACAGCTCCTTCCAGATGTTATTCCAGACGGTTGTGAACTAATAGATAAAATTTTGGGTCTTGTTTCCGTTGTCTATCCAGAATTTTCATGCCAGATTAGCATCTCCTATGATCAGACAGTGGGCTACCTATCAAACTAGGGGGATCAAATCGCCATCATCGTAACTGATTTCTCGAAAGGAGGAAACCTCTACTATTCGTTTCAAAGTCAAATTTTAAACTTGAAACTCGATACTACTTTTTGATAAGCCTGACGCATGGGATCATCTGGGTTAATGTAAGCACCATGAATGTGAATCACATAACGACCGTCAGGGCTGGCAAAGATGGCATTATCCGCTTCATATAGACCTGTGGAAGCATAGGACAAAGCTTCTTGACCCGCTACCGTGATGGTTTTGTCTTCACCACGGCTGAGACCTTCTTCCTTCCAAGCTGCAAGTGGACGCTTCTGGGCATTGTCAAAGACTGAAATTGTCACGCTCGCCGGATAATCACCCTTCCAAGGACCCGAGGCGATCGCCTGGTAATCTTCGCGAGTCCAAACTTCTATGCGTCCAAGCAGCGCTTCCTGAGCCTCTGGAGGTTGATTCTCACTGCGATTATCGGGTGTAAAACCCTCCGGATATTGGAAACTAAAGCCAAAGCGATCGCTCTGAAAAGTATTTTTCTCCTGGTTAGGAGAGGGTGCGGAAGGCTGAGTTGGAGTCGGCGAGGAATTACCAATCGTCGAGGGTGGGGCAGGTTGAGGAGAGGGCTGTAGCGCTGTGCAACCAGCAGCCAAAGATAGGAAGAGGCCAAAAATAGCAAAACGTTTCATAAAACTACGTAAGTTGAGAGAGTTGTAGCGATCGCTGTGCTTCTCCTAGGGGTGGCAAGAGACAGCTAATGGCAAATACATCCGTCTCAAAGCGTTTTCCTGAGTTCTAGAAACCTTTACGACTGAATTTGAGGGGCAATCTCATACTCCCTTTTTCTATAACTGAAGAATAAGAGAAGACTGTGTTGTAAACTTTTATTACTCAATCCTTGATCTAATCACTGTTTTAACCAATGGCTCAGCTAGAACGTCTAATTCTCATGGCCGAAGACGAACTGACTCAATACAGCACTGATGCTCGCAAGATCGAGAAATTGCGCCAGAAGATTGCTATCTCTGTTCCGTTAGCAGAGCAGCGACAGATTAAAGAAACTCTGCTGGCAGAGATGCCAACGGATGCCCTCAGTCAAGTTGTAGAGAAACAGCGTCAGACCGTCGCTCTACCATTTTGGGGTATTGCTGGACTCGGCTTGTTACTAGGGATATCCTTTTCCCAACCTTTTGATTTCGCGATCGTGGCTGCTGCTGGGTTTGCCGCCTTCAAAATTCAACAGTGGGGCTGGAAACTGCAAGCCAAGCGATTAGTCATTCAAACCTTAGAAGATATTGAAGAGAGAATTCAGCAAACTATTTCAAAGTAAAAGATGGGTTATAATCTGCGCTAGCAAATTGCACTATCACTAATACCCTGATGAAGCTCCCTGATGGTCCAAAACTACCAGCTTGGTTGCAGAAGCTGCAATATACCTTAGATCCTCTAGGGTTTTTGGAGACAACAGCAGAACGCTATGGGGATATTTTTAATGCGCCTGTGATGGGTAATTTTAAGACGTTACTGCTGACTAGTCACCCGCAAGCAATTCAACAAATCTTTGCTAGCGATACTAAGCAATTTGCGGCTCCGCCCAATCAACTGCTGCGCCCTTTAGTGGGTGAATACTCCCTATTGGTATTAGAAGGCGATCGCCATCGTCGGGAGCGCAAATTGCTCATGCCGCCATTTCACGGCGATCGGATGCGAGCTTATGGAGAATCAATTGTTGATTTAGCAGATAAAGCCTTTGCTCGCTTAACCCCCAACCAAATCTTTACCGCTCGTACCCTGGCGCAAGATATCTCGATGGAGGTAATTTTGCGAGTCGTGTTTGGGCTGTCAGAGGGAGAGAAATTCTCTCAGCTCAAGCAACGCATTACCACGCTGATGGATCTGTTTCAGTCTCCGTTGCTCGCAATCTCGCTCTTTTTTCCTAATTTACAAAAAGACTTAGGCCCTCGCAGTCCTTGGGGATACCTGCGGCAGGTCCAACGCCGAATTGACGAACTCCTCTACACAGAGATTCAAGCGCGTCGGCAACACCATAATCCCGCCAATTCAGACATTTTGAGCCTGCTGCTCTCGGCTGAGGATGAAGCTGGAAAAGGCATGTCTGATGCCGAATTAAAAGATGAATTAATGACTTTTCTGCTGGCAGGTCATGAAACCACGGCTGCTGCGATCGCCTGGGCTTTCTATTGGGTGCATAAATTTCCGCAGATCCGCGAAAAGATACTTCAGGAGCTAGCCACCTTAGAAGACACTTCTGATCCGGTCAGTGTAGCTCGATTGCCCTATCTCACAGCCGTTTGTCAGGAAACTCTCCGGATTTATCCAATTGCGATTCTCACTGTGCCACGGGCAGTCAAGGAACCGGTGGAACTACTAGGCTACTCTTTACAGCCCGGAGCCAGACTGTTTGGTGCCATTTACCTCACTCATCACCGTGAAGATCTCTATCCAGACTCCAAGCAATTTAGGCCCGAACGTTTCCTAGAACGCCAATTTTCCCCCTATGAATTTTTACCCTTTGGCGGTGGGGTTCGGCGTTGTATCGGCGAGGCTCTAGCCTTGTTTGAGATGAAGTTGGTGTTGGCAACAATCCTACAACGCTATGAGTTAGAGTTGGCAGACCAAAAACCAGAACGCCCCAAACGTCGAGGTGTACTGGTAGGGCCAGAGCGAGGAGTCAGAATGGTGCTGCGATCGCGCCGCTGAAGAAGCTTTTCTGCTATCCCAAAAACAGCTTGTAGGCAGGGTTTTGGCTTTCATCCCAATAGCGATATCCCAAAGTCTCCAGAAAGGCTTGCCATTCCTGCATCTCCTGGGGTGGAACTTGCATCCCCACCACAATCCGCCCATAGTCTGCACCGTTGTTACGGTAGTGGAACATGCTGATATTCCAGTTGGGACTCATGGAAGTGACAAACTTCATCAGGGCACCAGGACGCTCCGGGAACTCGAAGCGGTAAAGCAACTCATGATGAGCGAGGGCTGAGTGACCACCCACCATATGTCGTAGGTGTAGTTTGGTCAGTTCATCATCTGTGAGATCAATGGTTCTAAACCCACAGCCCTCAAAGCCTTGGGTCATCTTAGCGGCATCAGCGCGATTTTGGATCTGCACACCCACAAAGATATGGGCTTCCTTTTGGTCAGAAATGCGGTAGTTAAACTCTGTTAGGTTGCGGCGACCCAGGCATTCACAAAACTTACGTAGACTGCCCGGTTGTTCTGGAATCGTGACCGCAAAGATCGCTTCTCGACGTTCGCCAAACTCAGCCCGCTCTGCCACAAACCGCAGGCGATCGAAGTTCATATTGGCACCGCAAGCGATCGCAATTAGCGTTTTCCCTTCAATCTGTTCTCTTTCAGCATAGGCTTTGGCTCCAGCGATCGCTAAGGCTCCGGCAGGTTCAAGGATCGATCGCGTATCCTCAAAGACATCTTTGATCGCCGCACAGGTGGCATCTGTATCCACCAAAATAATGTCATCTACATATTCTTGACACAGACGAAAAGTTTCTTCTCCCACTTCCCGTACCGCTACCCCATCAGCAAATAATCCCACCTGAGGTAAGCGCACCCGATGCCCTGCTTTAAGGGATTGGTTCATGGCGTCAGCATCTACAGGTTCTACACCAATGATCTTGATTTCGGGACGCAACCGCTTGACATAAGCAGCAATTCCAGAGATTAAACCTCCTCCACCGATCGCGACAAAGATGGCATGAATCGGTTGCTGGCATTGCCGCAAAATCTCCATGCCGATGGTGCCTTGTCCTGCGATCACATCCGGGTCATCGAAGGGGTGAATAAAGGTCAGTCCTTTTTCAGCTTCGAGTTGCCGAGCATAAGCATAGGCATCATCGTAGGTGTCACCCTGTAGCACTACCTCACCGCCGCGCGCTTTGACGGCATCTACCTTGACCTGGGGCGTAGTGACGGGCATGACAATAATGGCGCGGGTTCCCAGCCGACTAGCACCCAGAGCAACACCTTGAGCATGGTTGCCCGCCGAGGCCGCAATGACTCCTTGAGCTAGCTGATCTGGAGACAGATTCACCATTTTGTTGTAGGCACCCCGGAGCTTAAATGAAAACACTGACTGCATATCTTCCCGCTTCAGCAGCAGTCTATTATTGACTCGTGCCGATAAATTGGGAGCATGTTCTAGCGGCGATTCTTGGGCGACATCATAAACACGAGCAGTCAGGATTTGTACCAGGTAGTCGCAAAACATGGGATGCAGGGGTGAGCAGTGGCAGATAAACGATAATTCTACTCCAGTCTCGCCCTTTGCTGTGCGGGTGTGCGATCGCTCGTTAATGGCTCTAAATTTTCTACCGAAGCAACCGAGTTAAAATGTAGGCTATCAGTAGCCAATGGTGCTGCCATGAGCCAGTTACAAGCCAAATTAGCAACCGATGTCTGGGTGAATGCCACTTGGGATGAATACCTTTTGGCAGTTAGTGATCCTGACTATGAGACGGCTAAAGGCTACTACAACAAAGGACGCATGAGGCTAGAAATGGCTCCGCTTGGTAATCCCCATTCCCGTGACCACGCCACGATTATTGGTGCCCTCTATTTATTCGCTGGCTTGCAGGGTATCAATCTGGATGTCCACGACAATTGCACTTATCGCAAAACGGGATCTGAAGAAGCCCAACCTGATGCCTCTTTTTACCTAGGTGCTAACGCAGAGGTGGTGCCTTGGGAAGCTACCATTACTGATCTTGATGTTTACCCAGCTCCCGATTTAGTTGTGGAAGTAGCTTATTCTTCCTTGGCAGATGATAAAGGGGAAAAGCGGTTACTTTATGAAGCTCTGGGCGTACGAGAATATTGGATTGTTGATGTGCAAAATGTTGAGATTATTGCGTTTGAAATCCAAAATCGAGGGAGTCGCAGGATTGATCAATCGCAAGTTTTGCCTGGTTTAGCGATCGCCCTCTTAGAAGAAGCCTTTCGTCGCAGTCGCCAAATGAATCATGGCAAGGTCAGTGCTTGGCTTCTGTCTCAATTTCAATCCTAAATCTGTTAAGTGTTCATCTATTTTCTCTGAGACAGAACCAATCACGTTATTTGGTTTCTACTCACTTAAGTTAAGCTCTTTTACTTACTTTGTCGCCATCTCGAAAGTTCTGGGAAGTCTAGGGGTGGAATGCTTAGCTTGCGATCGCTGATGCCAAAAGCTGTGTCGCATTGAGTAGCGGGTTTTACTGAAAGAGGAATGATTGATGGTAGTTATGACCAACCAATACCGATTAGTCACTAGAAGCGACTTTGACGGCCTTGTCTGCGCTGTTTTATTAAAAGAATTAGATTTGATTAACGAAATTAAATTTGTCCATCCCAAAGATATGCAAGATGGCAAGATTGCAATTACCGATAAAGATATCACCACCAATCTACCCTATGTATCAGGGGTTCATTTAGCGTTCGATCACCACTACAGTGAGATCCTGCGAAATCAAAATCCTGAAGCAGGCTATATTAACAACCCAGAGGCTCCTTCCGCAGCCAGAGTGGTTTACAACTACTTTGGGGGCTTAGAGGAGTTTCCCCACATCTCCACCGAAATGATGGAGGCCGTTGATAAGGGAGATTCAGCTCAATTTAATATCGATGAAGTCTTACATCCTAAGGATTGGGTACTCCTCAACTTTTTGATGGATGCCAGAACAGGGTTGGGAAGATTCAAGGAATTCAACATCTCAAACTACAGTTTGATGATGGAATTAATCGACTACTGCAAAAATCACACCATCGCTGAAATCTTAGGATTACCGGATGTTAAGGAACGAGTTGATCTCTATTTTGAACAATCATCTCAGTTCAAAGATCAACTTCTGCGTTGTGCCACCGTATATGACAACTTAGTGGTCTTAGACCTGCGGAATGAGGATGTAATCTACGCAGGCAACCGTTTCATGATTTATGCTTTGTTCCCTAACTGCAACATCTCCATTCATCAAATGTGGGGCGTAAAGCAACAAAACACAGTTTTCGCAGTTGGTAAGTCGATTTTCAACAAAAGCTCCGAAACCAATATTGGCGAATTAATGCTGCAATATGGCGGTGGCGGTCATGCCAATGCGGGAACTTGCCAAATCGACAATGCTCAAGCTGAAATAACTCTAAAGAAATTGATTGCTCGAATTAACACAGATGGCTAAAGAATAGCTAAAGCAGCCATGTGAAGCAGTTAGCACGATCGCTCCCTTCTAATTTCCCTCCAGAACTACCCATGCAATATCCACTTACGCTCACCTTTAAGTTTTGGTCGCTCGCCCCTCAGCTCTCTGTAGAAGATGCAACGGGAGACACCCTCTTTTGTATCCGTCAGAAACTGTTTAAGCTCAAGGAAGTGATCAATGTCTTTGCTGACCTGGAACGTACCCAACTGAAGTACGAGATCAAAGCCGATCGCATTATTGACTTTTCAGCTCGTTACAATTTCCTAGATACCAACGGCAAAACGATAGGCGCTGTTAAACGACATGGCATGAAATCCTTTTGGCGTGCTCGTTACGACATCTATAACGGTGATACAGTCAGCTTTACCCTTAGTGAGCAAAACCCCTGGATAAAAGTCATGGATAGCCTATTTGCAGAAATACCTGTGGTAGGTCTGTTTACGGGGTATTTCTTCAACCCAGCTTACGTGGTTAATCGTGCGGACGGAAATGCAGTGATGTATTTAGAGAAACGCCCAGCGTTTTTATCTCGAATTTTTACGATCAAGCAAGTCGATCAACTTAGCGGTAACGAAGAAGCTCAAGTGCTACTAAGCCTGGTGATGATGCTTTTATTGGAGCGGAATCGTGGTTAATTAGGTGCATACCTAGTTTTATTTCATGATGCAGGCGATCGCTCTTTTGTATTGAGAGGGCGATCGCTTCTGTTAAGGCGTCACCACCCCAAAAAACGATCAGCCTTGAACGTAACTGCTAGGCTAATTCTATACATCAAAAGGTAATTAAGCGATCGCCATGACTATCGCACCGTCTCAAGCTTTAACTCTGCAAGAGTTTCTTGAACTCTCCTCTATTGAGGAGTCGCCAGCGTGGGAATATATCGGTGGAGTGGCAATTCAGAAACCAATGGGGGGCGGTAAGCATAGTACATTACAAAAGCGTCTAGTCGCTGCGATCGACCAAGCGGGTGTTACCTATGAAGCTTTTCCAGAATTGCGCTGTACGGTTGGCGATCGCTCTGTCGTTCCAGATGTTGCCGTTATTGCTAGCAGCCAATTGCCCTTAGATGAGAACGGCGAGATCATTAGTAAAGGAATTGAGTTTGCCCCCAATTGGGTCATTGAAATTTTGTCTCCCGATCAAAGTCAGACACGAGTCACGGGTAATATTCTGCATTGCCTTAGGCATGGTAGCCAATTAGGATGGTTGATTGATCCCAAGGAGCGGTCAGTTTTGGTTTATCAGCCCGATCGCTTGCCAGATTTACTCTCTGGAGCAGATGTGTTGCCAAGTTTAGAGGGGATGGCTTTAAGCTTATCGGTCGAGCAGGTGTTTGAGTGGCTCCGCCGACGCTAGTGGTAAACGGTTTAGCTTTCGACTACCTGAAAGGGCTAAGTTTAAGTATTGTGGCTTAAATTCTCTATCCAACCGTCACGATGGAGAGGGAAACTGTTAAGCTGCAATTTGAGAGACCGGGTTTCTTTGTTGAGAGTTTATAAGTCCCATGCGTAGAACCTACGATTTGCACGTCGTTGAAACGCGTCCCCTATTAAGTCCAGCCTTTATTCATAGCGAATTGCCGATCACTGAAGAAGTGTCTACTTTGGTGGCAGAAACCCGCGATCGCATTCGTAATATTTTGCAGGGAGAGGATCAGCGCCTACTCGTGATTGTGGGTCCCTGTTCAATCCACGATGTTGATGCTGCTTATGAGTATGGCCAAAAATTGCTCAAGCTGCGGACAGCGCTACAAGACCAGCTTGAGATCGTCATGCGCGTTTACTTTGAGAAGCCCCGCACCACAATTGGCTGGAAGGGCTTGATTAACGATCCCCACCTAGACGGCAGTTACGACATCAATACGGGGTTGCGGCAGGCGCGGAAATTGCTCCTAGAGCTGGCTAAACTGGGCTTGCCTGCTGCTACAGAATTGCTTGATCCCATCACCCCACAGTATTTAGCAGATCTGATTTCTTGGACAGCAATTGGGGCTCGCACCACCGAAAGCCAAACTCACCGAGAAATGGCTTCTGGGCTTTCCATGCCTGTGGGTTACAAAAATGGCACCGATGGCAATTTGGGTGCTGCCGTGAATGCCATGCTAGCAGCCAATTCTCCCCATCATTTTTTAGGGATCAGTTCCCAAGGGCTAGCAAGTATTGTCACCACCACAGGTAATCCAGATGGTCACTTGGTCTTACGCGGTGGTAAGCAGGGGCCAAACTATGACGCTGCCTACATCGAGAAATCTGCTCAGGAATTGAGTCGATACAAGCTGAATCAGCGCATCATGATTGATTGCAGTCACGGTAATTCTGACAAAGACTATACCCGCCAACCTCTGGTCTCACAGGATATTGCGGCTCAGGTGAAAGCTGGCTCTCCTCACATTATGGGGATTATGATTGAGAGCCATTTGGTGGCGGGCAATCAATCCATTCCCGACGATTTGTCTCAGCTCACCTATGGTCAAAGCATTACAGATCCCTGTGTGGACTTACCAACGACTGCTGAAATGCTAGAGATCTTGGCAGAAGCCGTCAGTCGGCAGACAAAAGGGGTTCCAGTTGGCTAATCGGTTAATTCTGTAACCAATTTTGTAACCGAACTCAGGGGTTGGATTCAGAAGGCTAGTTTAAGAGAGTAATGAATGACTCTCTTACTTCTGGTGCTTCCAATGACGATTCGTTTCACTTCCAACTCCTCAGTAGCCAAGCAAACCCAAAAGCTTTTGTCATTGGCTCTGTTGGGTACTGTGATGTTCGGCGCTGTCTCTGAATCAGCAGCGATGGCACTGCCCCAACCTTCCCAACCCCTGATTGCCCAACTGAAGCAAGCCCAAGCTGCTAAAGCTAAAACTCGTTTGCCCCAAATGGTGGTTCGGCGAGTTAAACAAGATTTGGTTGAGCGCTTTGACTTGCGATCGCGCGACTTAAAAGTAGTTAGCTTTAGCCGAGAAACTTGGGGAGATAGCTGCTTAGGTCTGGCCCAACCTAACGAGCGCTGCGCGATGGCAACCGTAGAGGGCTGGCGGGTCGAAATGACCAATGGTAAAGAAAACTGGGTCTACCGCACTGACCTAAAGGCTCAGGTGATCAGGCTAGAAACTCAAGATCCGTCCGCTCTGCCGCCTCAAGTGGTCGATCGCCTCTTTGAAACCATTGCGCAACAAGCTCGCGTTCCTGCTTCTAGCTTACGCGTTTTAGAATCTAAAGCCACTACCTTTGATGGCTGTATGGGGATTTACGAGCCTGGACGCGCTTGCACGAGAATTGCGATTTCTGGCTGGCAGGTGATTGTGGCGGGCGATCGCCAACAGTGGGTCTACCATGTGAGCCAAGATGCTTCCCGCATTGCCCAAAACGCCACAGCTAGCGGCAGTCGAGGCGAAGTCTTCACGTCTTTCATTCCTGAAGGAAACGAACCCCCTGCGCCAATTGATGCCAATGTGGTATTTCGTCTTAGCGTTTCCGGTGGCTTGACTGGCAGCATCACCGATACTTACCTCACCGCCGATGGCACGCTCTACCGTCAGACTAGCGGCCTTAATTCTCCATCTTCTCGGCCCACGGTGATCAAGCGTTTGTCTCAACGCCAACTGAGCCAGTTCCAACAGGTGCTAGAGCAGCAAAGAGTCCCTAACATGAATGGCTTGAGATTCTTCACCAGTGCTGCTTTCGCTGATTACCCAACCTCAACTGTGCAAGCAATGGGTAGCACCTTTGAATATATCGACATTGACAAGGAAGGTTTACCTCAAGCTCTGCAAACCCTGATTCAGGCTGTGGAAAAACTGTAGTGGCTAGCGAGCCAAGATGAAGTAGATCAAGGGTGCTAATGCCAGGGCTGGCAAGAATGAAGCGACGCGAACTTGGGCAATCTCTAACAAGTTTAAGGAGATGCCCAAGATCATCAGCCCTCCCACTCCTGTCACTAGCAGCACACGGGGATCGGTGGCGGGATTGGGGAGAGACTGAGCGAGCAGACCTGCCGCTAGGGACAAGCCACCTTGATAGACCAAAATGATCAAGCTAGAGAAGCCTACCCCAATGCCAAAACTGCTGGTGAAGGCGATCGCAGCTAAACCATCCATTGTCGCCTTCAAGGTTAGCAGGGTGTTATCTCCGGTGAGGCCATTATTAAGGCTACCAATCAATGTCATGGGTCCGACACAAAACAAGAGGCTAGCGGCGACAAAGCCATCAGTGAACCCACCGCCTCCCTTAAAGCGTTGCTTCAGCCAATCTCCCACTGCCGTCAAGCGTTCTTCTAGCTGCCACCACTCACCTAAAAGCCCACCGAGAGCGATCGCTACTAGTGCTAAGACCACACCATCAATACGACCTGCTTGAGTTTTGGTTAAGCTGCCCGCCATCTGAATCCCTACGAACAAGGTGATCAGCCCTAAGCCTTGAGTGATGATGCGCTGCATCCGGATGGGTAAGCGACCTTGCAACCCTAAGCCTAAGGTGGTACCTGCTAAAACAGTGCCGATATTAATCCAGGTGCCGCTGGTTTTAGCCCAAAAATCAAGTGTCATAGAGTGATCCTACAGCCGTTCATGCCCCCCTAGCCCCCCAATTTTGGGGGGAATAGGAGTCAAAGTTCTTTGGAAACGCGATCGCTAGCCAAGGCCACAGCTCCCCACAAAGGGGCATCATCACCTAAAGCCGCAGGGACAATTTCAAAGTGAACTTCTGGTAGCGCTGTAGTCTGAGCGGTTTGGCGTACCGTTTCCCACCATTGCGCCCCTGCTTTAGTCACCCCCCCGCCTAGGATAAAGCGTTGCGGATTCATCAAATTAGCCACGTTGCCGATCCCCAGGCCGATCGCCCAAGCTGCCACTTCCAAAACTTCCCAGGCTAGGTCATCGCCTTGGGTTGTCGCTTGACTTACTACTTGAGCGGTGATTGCATCTAAGTTTTGGTTGACCAGCGATCGCAGAATTTGGCCTCGTTGCGGTTGGGCTTCTAGCTGTTCTCGTACAGCCTGGGCGATATAAGGCCCAGAGGCTAGACGTTCGACACAGCCTCGCTTGCCACACAGACACAGCGGCCCATCGGGATCAACCACGACATGACCAATTTCTCCCGCCATCCCTTCGGCTCCTGACCACAGTTGGCCGTTGAGCACCCAACCACCGCCCACGCCTGTGCTGATGGTGATATAGAACAAGCTGTCGCAACCTCGACCTGCTCCGAAACGATGCTCGCCTAAAGCAGCAACGTTGGCATCGTTGTCTACACTAGCTGGAGCCCCAAATTCTGCCTCTAGGCGCTGCTGTAGCGGTAGATTTTCCCAGCCTGGGACGTGGTGAGAGAGCCGCACTGTTCCAGTTTTGGCATCGACTGGCCCACCAAAGCTAACTCCGATCGCACTTGGCTTGGCACCTTGCAGCAGTTCGTGAGCTAGCGATCGCATGATTTCCCAATCGGTCTGGACAGTGGGTTCAGTAGGGGAAAGCTGACGCCGGGAATCTCGCCATTGGGTTTCACCTTGACCAATCAGTGCTGCTGCGTGTTTTGTGCCACCAAAATCTAGGGCGAGTAATAAAGGAGTTTCTGTTACAGGCATGTTTACCGAACCCAACCGACTTGCTACGAAGCGATCGCTTTTAATTTTACAGGTTGAGTGAGTTTTGCCTTGTACAGCAGGATCTTGATGGAGTTAAAGATTTCTTGAATGTAGTTGAAAATAATACCGAAACTATGGGCTATAACTTTGGCTTTTTAAATCAAAAAATGAAACACAAGTCGATAAAACTAGTTGAGCGAGAGAATGACAGAGAGTTCATCGACTACCTCAACTCGGCCTCGACGAATGGCATGTAACAGGCGATCGATAGAGCCTAGCTCCTCTTCACTCAAAGCAGAATCCAACAAAGCGACTCTCAGCCCGTAGCGATCGGCGAGGGTAATCTTGCCAGAGTCTTGAGATTGAGCAAACAAGTCAGAGAGGGCAGAAGGTAGTAGACATGCAGTAACTAACATGATATTTCTAAAGGGAGTTTTGCCTACTTTCAATATCACCCAATTAAGCAGGATTTCCAGTGATGCCACCCGCGCTACAAAGGTGATTTTGTAAGGGTTTCTCAGTGATGCAGTTCCTCTCTTTCAGTGATTAAAGCTCAGTTTTTTAGTGATAGTTATCACAAAAAGAGTAGATAGCGAATTTACTTGGTTTGAAAGATATTCTGTACCATTGGCTTGTCTACGTTAGCGGCTGCTTGATCGAGTTCTGCAATCTCACCTGCATCCAGTTGCCATCCCAAAGCTCCTATATTCTCCTGTGCTTGTTCCACATTTTTAGCGCCGGGAATGGGAATGGTGCCTTTAGCGATACACCAATTAAGTGCAACTTGAGACATGGTTTTGTTGCGAGAGGCGGCGATCGCTCGTAGGCAATCTAATAAAGGTTTGCTACCTGACAGGAGTTGTTTAAAGAGCAGCCCACGAATGCCTTTGGGGAAGGGGCCTTGCTCAGAATATTTACCCGTCAAAATTCCCAGAGCCAAAGGGCTATAAGCAATCAGTTTGATACCTAGCTCATCACAGGCATCTTTCAATCCCAGCTCTGTCACAGGGTAAGTAGACAGCAGCGAGTATTGCACTTGTAATGTGGTGATGGGGATGCCCCGCTCCGCCAATCTTTGATGCACTTGTCTCAGCCGCTTGGGGCCGTAATTAGAGAGACCTACCGCTTTGACAAGTCCTTGCTCATACAGATCGCCCAGACCATCTAAGAGAGACCATTCCTGCCAGGGTGCATAATTGGCCGTAGACCAATGCATTTGCACCAAATCCACATTTCTCCCTAGACGTTGAGCTGAGGCTTGTCCAGCCGATATCATTGCTTTACGAGTCAAGCGCCAGGGATAAGCGGCTAATTTAGTCGCAATACAGATTTCTGCTTGATTGGGGCCGACATACTCCTGGGTGAACTGTCCGAGCAATTGCTCACTGCGTCCATTAAATTTGCCTGTGCCATAGGAATCACCTGTGTCGAATAACGTCACACCTTGCTGGACGCACAAGTTAAAGACGGCTTGCAACTGCTCATCCATGCTCTCGTCGTAGCCCCACAGTAAGCGATTCCCCCAGGCCCAGGTGCCGCATCCCATCAGGGGTAGGGAAAGTGGTTGGTTACTCTGCATGGTTTGTAGTTTCAATCACTGTAATCTTAGTGAGAAATAGCTTCCTTTGTTAGTCTAGTCGGCGATCGCACCCTTCTGTCTAGCTTTCTAAGCTGATCAGGGACGCGATCGCGGCGCTATGACCGCTGGGCTTGCTGCACTTTGATCACTTGCTGAGGCGCTTGCATTTCTGTGAATAGCTGGATGGCCCGATCAAAGTTGGTTTGACTACTCACAATATTGTTCATCGTTTGGTGAGTGAGTCCTAGTTGGAAATAAGCTTCAGCCAAGTCACATTTGGCCCCAATTTGTTCTAATAGGGCGATCGCTTCGGCGTGATGATTGAGGGCGCTGTCAAAAGCAGATTGTTGGCGATTAATTTCAGCTAAACCATTGAGAGTTTTGGCTTTGATTTGGGTGTAGCCACCTGTTTCAGAAAAGTTCAAGGCCATCTGATACAGGGCACTTGCCTTCTCAAAATCACCTAAGTTGACATAGGTTTGACCCAGGATTTGAATAAAGTAAGCGAACCTACCAGTTTGTTCTACCAATTGCTCGGTGAGAAGTGAGTGGTAAATTAATTCCGCCAATGCAAAGGATGCGGTTGGTAAATTCAAGTAAGAGTTAACTAAAGCTAAACATACCGTTGCTTTTTCGGCCCAACGGTGATGTTCGGTGTTTTGAGCTAGCGCTATGACTTGCTGAAACAAACGGGCGGCATCTGCTAATTCCCACAGATCAATTTTATAAAGACCAATGCTGAGGAGGGAATCGACTTCCAGCATTTTGAAGTAGTAAAGCTGATGTTTCTCTGCTGGAGTTTGAGGTGCAGTAGGGAGAGACTGCAAGGCTTGATGAGCCAGCGTCATCGTCGTTTCTTGGCAAGCGATCGCCTGATGAATTCTGCCCGTAATCCAGTGCAAATCTCCCCAGATGTTGTAGAGTTCGCTGAGGTTGCGATCGGAGTGCACATTGCAAATCACTTGAGTAATCGCAGCGAGCAGTGGTTGCAAGAGCCCCATGCGATATAAGGTGCTACCTAGAGGGAGAAACTGCTGCCACTGATTATTTCTACTTTTGAGAATCACTCGGCCCGCTGCCTCAAAATCATTAACTTCGATGTAGTGATAGTAGGCTTCTAGGGCTTGTAGCGCATCTTTGGTCGTTTCAATCGCAGGTACACTGCCAGTCCAAAACTCTGCTGCTTGGTGATTTACAGTGACCCATTCTTCACTGGCTCGTAGACGGGCGATCGCCTCGGCACGGATGACGGGATGCAGCCAGTAGCCGCCGTTATGGTGTTCGATCAGAGAACGGTTACGCAGTGAAGCAATCGTTTGTCGCTGTTGAGTCAGTGGAACATCCCCAAGTAAACAGAGTAGTGCTGCCGTAAGAATGGTGGGGACATCTTGGTAGCGATAACAGCCCAGACGGTAAAACAATCGATACGCTTGGGGGTCTAGAGCTTGCAGACGATTGACTTGGCTGGCGACTAAATCTTTTAAGTCGGTGGTCACTAGCAAATCGCCGTCGTTTTCTTGCCAGTAAGCGGCCATATCATGAGCAAAGTCTTCCTGAATCGCCCCACAAAGAATCCCCATTGCCTTAGCATTGCCGCCATAGGCTCGGTGCATTTTTTGCAGCACTGACTCATCAATTGCCATCTCTTGATGCCGAAAGAACTGCTGCCAAGCCTCTTGCTCTAAGCTGGGCAGCCGATAGTGTAGTAGGTTGAGGCTCGATTCACATAGGCGATCGCGACTAGTAATTAAGGTTAGCGATCGGACTCTACTATCGGTCAAAATCCGCAACAGCTCAACATAGTTACGATGCGCGGCTAGCAAGCGTCCTTGCAAATCCAGGGCAGGCTCCAAGTTGTCGATTAATATGCCAATGCGCCGCGTTTGCAGTTGCCGCTTGAGTCGCCCTAAATTTACGCCAAAGTCTACGCTGGGTTCTTGGCCAAAGTCGTGCTGTAGCCATTCCTCTACGACCCGTTCAGCAGAGGTGATATTTTGTGTTTCCTTCGCCATCAACAGTTCTAAAACCACCTCAAATTCCTGGGTTTGCAGGTATTGTTGGGCCAGTGTAGTTTTCCCTAAACCGCCTTCTCCCTGAATGACGATCGCCTTAGTTCCTTGGGTGGCTAAGCGATTGAGGTGAGCGATCGCGGTTGTCCGTCCAATAAAGTTAGTAGGTTCTGTGGTGGGGGCTACACCTGGATGGAATGTGGGAGGAGCCGAGAAATCAGGCTGAGTACGAGAAATTTGTGGCGTGGTTGATGTAGTTTGAAAATATCGGGCTAACGCGGTGCGGCAGTTCGTTTTAGTAATCTTTTCGCCGAGTTGTTGGGAGAGAAATTTCCACAGGTCCGAACCAACATCCTTGACATGCCCTTCGGTACAACCGTAGTCAGTGGCGATTTCGAGATACTTATGTCCCTGCCAGACTTTGTGCAAGATTGTTTTCTGCAAATCACTCAGACGTTGCCCAGTTTTGGTCAGAACTAGGGTGTCAACCCATGCCAATACTGCTTCAGCGTCCATTGATAGCCACATCGCAAAGTTGTATTTAGTCTACCCCGTATGTTCCAACCTGACTGACGGCTAAGGTTGGCTACAATCGCTCATTCGGTTTTTCCGACTTTCCGACTTTTTGCCCGGATAAAACTCCCGACTTCAGCCGACTGACAAAGCATGCTGCGCCTTTGTAAGCTACGGAAAAAGAGCTGGTTGAGATAAAGATGGTTGAAACATTGCAATTAGACTCGGCTCTAGTAGATTTAGCAGGTCAATACCACCCAAGCCTGAATCACTGGCAGATTCAACGTCGAATTGATGCTCTGATCAATTGCTATCTTTCTGTAGAACATTTGCGCGATCGCCTAGAAGATCTCCCGGTTCAGTTTAGAACTCCGCAAACTCGGCCTTGGCAACCGATTGATTGGCAAGCGATTGACCGTCAGCAAGTGGTTGGAATTGACCTGGATGTGTTTTTGGCGATTCTCAAAGGCGCGATCGACACAGAAGCTCCCATTCGCCAATATACGCAAACCAGTCGGCTATATCTAGAGCAATTACATCCCCAGTTGGCTCGGTTTGTCGGAGGTACCGTAGACGGACATGGTTCTTTGACAGAGCCAGCTTTGTGGGAAAAGGAGGAACGGCAACATACGCTAGCCCTCATGAAGGTATATACCCATCTCACAGGTAAAAAGGTCACACCCACTCAGCGGGCAGTTCGTTCCTATCAGTCGTCTGGTAATCTCCGCAATGATTTATATCAACATGGGCTGCATCGCATTGCCACCGAATATGGTGCCACTTGTCTCTATCTTTGGCTGATGGCGCATACGACAGGCCCTCTCCAGGCAGTCCTAGAAGAGTTAACCCAAGATGAGATCAATCACATGACCAAGTTCTGGGGATTTGGCGTTTGGGCATTTCCAGAGTCTTCTCTACCTCATATTGGTTTCACCCCTGCTTGACTGACAAAACTAAAAAGCTGGAAAGTGTTTCAGGACAATAAATTCATGATTAAAGCACTGATCCTGTTGTCGTTGAGAAGCGATCGCAGGCTGCGGGTCTGGGGCACTCGATAGAAACTGAAAAAGAGAAATGTTCCATTGTCGAGTGAGGGCTAAACGAATCCAATTCCAACC